>JBBSFF010000158.1:0-5632 GCA_038238995.1 Sphingomonadales bacterium | reverse complement strand
GAATGGGTCTTTCGCGAGGGACGGCGGCACCCCCCACGGGCCCGCATATTGTCGCCGCTGTACGAAGCGACAGCCCGAGGTGCAAGCACGGGTGGCAGATCAGATAATGATCTTGCCTGGGTTCATGATGCCGAGCGGATCGAGTGCGGCCTTGATCGCGCGCATCGCGACAAGTTTTCCCGGATCACCGACGCGTGCAAGTTCGGTCGTCTTGACGCTACCGATGCCGTGTTCGGCCGCGATCGAGCCGTGGGCCGCGACGACACGATCGTTCACCGCCGCCGTTATTGCCAGTCCGTTGATGTCGACCCAATCCGCGCTAGTGCTGTCCGCAGGTGCGCGAACGTTGAAGTGGACGTTACCATCGCCAAGGTGGCCGAATGCGAGGACACGGCTCCCCGGCCAGCGTAGCTCGATCAGCAGTGTCGTGGTCGCGATAAACTCCGGCATCGCCGCGACCGGAACCGCGATGTCGTGCTTGACCGCCACCCCATCGCGCCGCTCGGCTTCGGGAAGCGTCTCACGCAGCCGCCAAAGCGCCGCGCCTTGTGCATCCGACTGCGCAATGACCGCGTCGGCGACATCCGCCTCGTCAAGCAGGTCGGTCAGGGCCAACGCCAAGCCGGCATCGGCACGGACGGAGGCCAATTCGATCAGGACGTGCCAGCGATGCACGCCCTCGAGCGGCGCGCGCAATCCGTACGCGACAACAAGGTCGACCCCGGCCTGCGGGATCAGTTCGAAACTCTCGACGACATCCCCAAGCCGGTCGCGCAACAGCGAAAGCAATGCCAATGCCGCTGCCGGGTCGTCAACGCCAGCCCAGGCGACGGCAGTGCCGCGCGGCGCCGGCACCAACCGCAGCGCCACGCGCGTTACGATGCCCAGCGTTCCCTCGGAGCCGATCAAAAGCTGTTTGATGTCGTAGCCGCTGTTGTCCTTTACCAATGGATTCAGCTGATCGAGCACCTCGCCCGACGGCAGGACCGCTTCGAGTCCGGCGACGAGCGCGCGCATCGTTCCATGGCGGACGACCTGGACTCCGCCCGCGTTCGTCGCGACGAGCCCGCCGATCGTCGCACTACCCTTCGCGGCAAGGCTGAGCGGAAAGACCAGCCTAGCCCCGCGCGCAGCGGCGTGGACCTGCTCGAGAATTGCTCCTGCTTCCACCGCCATCGTCAGACCCGCAAGGTCGGGCAATGCAATCGCGCTCATGCGCGCCATCGATACGACGACGCTGTTCCCGCCGCGCTGCGGAATGCCGCCACCGACCAAGCCAGTATTTCCCCCTTGTGGCACGATCGCTATCCCGCCGGCTGCCGCCGCGGTTACGATCGCCACCGTCGCTGCCGTCGTTCTCGGCCAGACGATCAGGTCGGCATCACCCCGCACGCGCCCGCGCCAATCGACGAGATGCGGCGCGAGGACCGCCAGATCGTCGCTCCAGCCACCTGGGCCAGCCGCATGCCTGATGGCGTCGAGAGTGTGGGACCGGTTTGCCACACCTACGCGCTTAAGCCGGCAGGCGAAGAAGTGAAAGCTCTACAGGCGTTGACCCCTTTGTTTAGGCGCGCCAAGTTCACCCCGAGTTCAACAGCGACAGGCGATGCGCTGCTTCGTGACACGCTTTCCCCTACCGGATCCCTCGCCTTCGAACCTTCGCGCTGCTGCCATCGGCATCGTCCTGTTGGTGATAGGCTCCGCTTGTAGCGCTGCGCCGACCGGTTGGCGCGACCGATCGGTGTCTCGCGTCCGCGCACTCCCGGGACACGGCGTTGCCGGTCAAGCAGTCGCGGCGCGGGCGGCCAAATCTCGCTGTATCGGTGTCGATCATGTCGCTGGGGCCATCGTCTTCGGCGATCGGGCGGTCGAGCTGACGATGAACGGCGGCAGCCGATGGCGAATGACGTTCGCCCAGTCATGTCCGGCACTTAGTTTCTATCAAGGTTTCTATTATCGGCGAGCGGTCGCGGGCAAGTTATGTGCCGGACGCGACGCCGTCATCGCCCGATCCGGTGGCGAATGCCCGATTGACTTGATCGTTGCGGTTAAGGCCAGCCGCCGCTGAAGGCCAAACTGTGACATATCCGCCACGTCAGCGGAAACATGTCGACCTGCGACCGAATGCATCGTCATGTTGCGTGGACAAGCGGGCTGTAGGCGGCTCACATACGAATTGTTCTCGCGATAGGATATCGTGAAACGCTGATCGGCGGCTCAACCGTCGGCGGCGTGTTATTTTTGGGGAGAGATATATGCGCTCGATCGCTTTGGCGTCGCGGACCGTCTTGATTTCCGGAGTATCGTTGCTGGCCCTGCTCAATGCTGACGTTGCGTCGGCGCAGACCGCCAATGCGCCGGTAACGCCCGGACCAACGGCCGCCGCGCCCACCGTGTCAGGGGCCTATAACGAACTCGATGAAATCATCGTCACCGCGCAGCGCCAGTCGCAGAGCCTACAAGATGTGCCGATCTCGGTCTCGGCTTTCACCGCGCAGGCCCTTCAGGCGAAGCAAATCAACAACGCATCGGACCTCCAGCTTTCGCTGCCGAACGTCACCTTCACCAAGGGCAATTTCACCGGGTCAAGCTTCACGATTCGCGGCGTAGGCGACCTTTGCGTCGGTTTCAGCTGCGATAGCGCGACGGGCATCCACATCAACGACATGCCGCTGTTGTCGACCCGCTTGTTCGAGACCGAATATCTCGACCTCGAGCGCGTCGAAGTGCTGCGCGGGCCACAGGGGACGCTGTTCGGGCGAAACGCGACGTCGGGCGTGGTCAACTTCATCACCGCGCGCCCCGATCTCAAGGCCATCCATGCGACGGCGTATGGCGAGTATGGCAACTTCAACTCTTATCGCGTCAATGGCATGATCAATGTGCCGCTGAACGACAAAATCGGCATTCGGGTTGCGGGCAATTATCTGAAGCGCGGCGGCTTCACGCACGACATCTATGACAACAGCCAGATCGACGGTCGTAATCAGTATTCGGTTCGCGGCACCTTGCGCTTTCAGCCGACCGACACGACGACCCTCGATCTCATCGGCTATTATTTCCACGAGGGCGATAACCGGTCGCGGATTCAGAAGCAGTTGTGCCACCGCGATGTGAGCGGCGTCCTTGGCTGCTCGCCCGACTTTCTCACCAACCAGACAACCAATGGGAACGCGTCGCTCGGCAGCATCTTCAACAGCCAGGAATTCATTCGCATCGGGGTCAGCCCGGCATTGGTGCCCTTCGCGCTCGGCAGCGTCTACGGCAGGGACATCTATGCCAACGCGGTCAACCCCGCCGACCTGCGCAGCGTCAATGTAGACTATAAGCCGACGTACAACGCGACCGAGCAGCAGTATCAGGCACGGCTCGAGCAGCGGTTCGGTGACGCTCTGAAACTGACCGTGATCGGCGGCTACACCCGGAACACCGTCGACAGCACCACCGATTACGCCAATACGGTCGCCGATCCGTATTCGACCAACCCCACTGCGGCAACCGCCTTGGCGACGCTCAACGCGTCGCGCGCGTCGCCGACCTTCGCCAAGTTCGCCACCGCCATCATCCCGAACGGCCCGGGCAGCCTTTGCGTGTCGCAGCAAACGCACGCTTTCGTAGGTATCTATGGTGGCCAAACCTACGGCTGCGCCGCCAACCAGCAGGAATTCGACCGCTCCGATCTCATTGCCTCCCAATATTCGCTCGAGGGCCACATCGACTCGTCCTTCGACGGCAAATTCAACTTCCTCGTTGGCGCGATCTACGTCGACGGCAAAGTCACCGGTGATTACTACGTCAACGCCACCGGACTCGATTATTCCGCAGGCCTGATCGGCGCGGGCGCGACCAACGGAGCCGCCTTCTATGCGTCGCCATATTTCGACAGCTTGACCGATAACTTCCGCCTCAAGTCCTACGGCATTTTCGGCGAAGGCTATTTTCAGGCAACGAACAAGCTCAAGCTCACCGTGGGCTTGCGTTATTCGCACGATTCGAAGTCGATCATCGACCGCAACCTGTTGTTCAACGCCTTCGCGCCGTACGGAACGACCGACTTCACGAGCGCGCCCGCCTATGCCACCGCCGACTACAACGCGAGCATCGCCGGCAACCAGCCGAATCGCACCGCGGCGGTCAGCTTCGGCCGCCTGACCGGACGTGCGGTGATCGACTATAAGATCAGCGACACGAGCCTGTTGTACGCGTCCTATTCTCGCGGGTACAAATCGGGGGGCATCAATCCACCGTTCAATCCCGCGCTGTTCAGCGCGCCGACGACCTTCCTTCCAGAATCGATCGACGCGATCGAAATCGGTTCCAAGAACACCTTCGCGAACGGCGCAGTCCGGCTCAACGTCTCGGGCTTCTACTACAAATACAAGAACCTGCAGGTCAGCCGAATCCTGGCGCGGACGTCGTTCAACGACAATACCGACGCCGAGATTTACGGTGCCGAGGTCGAGGCGATCGTCGCGCCGATCCCGCCGCTCGTCTTCAACATTCAGTTCAGCTACCTGAAGACGAAGATCAAGAACCTCAGCCTGTCCGATACGCGCGATCCTTCCGGCGGCCGCTCGGACTCGGTCATCATCAAGGACGTAACGACGGCGGCGAACTGCGTCGTTACGCCGACGGTCGCCGGAAACGCCGTCGGCTCGAACACCTTCGTCACGATCGTCAATTCGGCGCTCGGTTTGCGCGCGCCGGTACCGATTGTCGGCACGAGCACGACCGGGGCGTTCTCGGTCTGCAGCACACTCGCGTCGCTCGCGCAGAACCCGAACGCACTCGGCGCGACGCTCGGCGGCGCGCTTCGCGGGGCGCTCGGCACGCCAACCGGGTCGCTGCCGTTCCTCTTCAACGTCAGCCCGACTACCGGAGCGGCGACCGGACTGCCCGACGGCAACCCGATCAACCTGAACGGCAATTCGCTCCCGAATTCGCCCGAATTCAAGGTCGGCATCGGTGCGCAGTATACGTTCGACTTCGGCAACGGCTTCAGCCTGGTGCCGCGGGTCGACTACAACTTCACCGACTCGACCTTCTCGCGGACCTTCAACAAGCCGATCGACCGGATTCCGTATTTCGACCAGATCGACATGCAGGTCACCCTAAATGGGCCGGACAATCGGTATTATGTCCGCGCATTCGTACAGAATCTCGAAAACAACAACAGCATCACCGGCCAATATGTCACCGACGCTTCGGCGGGGCTGTTCACCAACGTGTTCACCCTCGAGCCCCGTCGCTTTGGCGTCGGTGCCGGCATCAAGTTCTAGCCCCCGACCAATCGACAATCCGCGGGCGGGGAGCGGTCCCCGCCCGTTTTGTTTGCGTTGCCCGACTCGTCCACCGCTGATTGACTTTCGGTCCGAAAGCGCGTCAAGCGCGGGGCGCAGTGTCGGCGGTCGCGGTCGATCGCCCCTCGGACCCCAAGGACCCGCATGAGTTTCGAAGCACTGGGCTTGTCGGAGGAGCTGCTCCGCGCGGTCGGCGATAGCGGGTACACGACGCCGTCCCCGATCCAGGCGAGCGCAATCCCGAGCGTCCTGATGGGCCGCGACATCATCGGCGTCGCCCAGACCGGGACCGGCAAGACCGCGTCGTTCGTCCTGCCGATGATCGATATCCT
>JBBSFF010000157.1:0-5643 GCA_038238995.1 Sphingomonadales bacterium | reverse complement strand
TCGCCGACGCCTTCATGCTCGGGCGGCGGGTCGAGGTCGAGGCGTTCGAGGATCAGCCGGCGAAATAATGCGCGTAGGCGGGCAGCGTGAGGAACGCTTCGAGCTCGTCCGCCAGCGCGAGTTCGCGGAACACGTCGGCGGCTTCGCCAAATTTACCCGCGGCGAAGAAATTGTCGCCGACCGCAACCTTCCAGACGTCGAGCTGCTCGCCGATGACTCGCTCGATCAGCGGCGCGTCGACGAGCTCGCCCGAATCGAGGTGCGCGCCGACCTTGCGCCACTGCCAGACCTGGGTGCGGCTGATCTCGGCGGTGGCGGCGTCCTCCATCATGTTGTGGATCGGGGCTGCCCCCTGCCCGCGCAACCACGACGCGATGTAGCCGATGCCGACGTTGACGTTGCTCGTCAGCCCCGCCATCGACTTCGGCCCTGGCGCGGGGGTGGTCAGCGCTTCCCGCGTCGCGACGCCCGCGGGGATGACGCCGAGCTGGTTCGGCCCCGGCATCACGCGATCGAACACCTCCATCGCCAAGCCGACCAATCCCGGGTGCGCGACCCAAGTGCCGTCGTGGCCGAAGCCCGCCTCGCGCTCCTTGTCGGCGCGGACGGCGGCGAAAGCCTTGTCGTTCGCCGCCTCGTCGCCCTTTACCGGGATGAACGCGCTCATGCCCCCCATCGCGTGCGCGCCGCGCTTGTGGCAGGTGCGGATGACATGGAGCGCATAGTCGCGCATGAATGGAACCGTCATGTTGACCGCCGCGCGGTCGGGCAGGACGTGGTCGGCGTCGGCACGGAAGCACTTGATGTAGCTGAAGATATAATCCCACCGCCCGCAATTGAGCGCGGCGATGTGGTCGCGGAGTTCGTACAGAATCTCGTCGGCCATGAACGCGCCAGGCAGCGTCTCGATCAGGACGGTGCCCTTGATCGTCCCCACCGGCAGCCCCATCACCGACTGCGCGGTAACGAAGACGTTGTTCCACAGCCGCGCCTCGAGATAATGTTCGAGCTTGGGCAGATAGAAATACGGGCCCGATCCCTTGGCGACGAGCGCGCGGGCGTTATGGAAAAAGAACAGCCCGAAATCGAACAGCGCCCCCGCTACGGCCACACCGTCGACGAGCATGTGCGCCTCGGGCAGGTGCCAACCGCGCGGGCGGACGAGCAGCGTCGCGATCTTCTCGTTGAGCTTGTACGTCTTGCCCTTGTCCTCAAGGCCGATCGTCCCCGCGACCGCGTCGCGCAGGTTGATCTGCCCCTCGACCATCGTCTCCCACACCGGCGACGACGCATCCTCGAAGTCGGCCATGAAGCACTTGGCGCCCGAATTGAGCGCGTTGATCACCATCTTGCGGTCGACCGGCCCGGTGATTTCGACGCGGCGATCCTGCAGGTCGGGGGGCGACCCGGCAACCTGCCACGTGCCGGCGCGGACGCTCGACGTCTCGGGGGCAAAGTCGATCGCGTTGCCCGCGTCCCACCACCGCTGCCGCGCGACCCGCGCGCCGAGCAGCGCTTGCCGGGTCGGCTCGTATTGACGGTGGAGATTAGCGACGAAGGTCAGCGCCTCGTCGGTCAGAATTGTCTCGAACCCCGGCTTCATCGCACCCGCGATGCGGATGCCGGCCATCGACGGTTGCGTCATGGAAATAACCCTTTGGGGAAATGAATCGCGTTGACGTTCGCCTAGCGGAGGGTCACAGCGCTGACAATCGGTGATCACGAGCTTCGGGGAGAGGGTGGCGGAGGTCGCGGTCAACGCGCCCCGCCATCACCCGGACTGGCCTGAATCTAGATATCGGAGAAGCCGAACGGCGCGCTGGCGCGGCGGAAGTCGTCGGGCAGAACGGTGCGCCCGATCGGCGGGGCCGACCGCGCGGTGCACCGGGTGCGGTGACACAGGTGACAGGTAATGCCGATCGGCGTCGCGGTTTCGGGAGCGGCACGCGCGGGGTCGCGGTTGTAGATCAGCTTGTGCGCGTGCTCGGCGCTGCAGCCGAGCGCGATCGCGCGTTCGACGCGGATCGCGCCGAACGCGCCGCCGCCGGCGGTGACGGTCCGCGCGATCGAGAAGAAGCGCTGCCCTTCCGGCAACTCGATCCACTGCGTGACGATCTCGCGCGGACGCCGGAACACCTGGTGGACCGACCACAACGGGCAGCCGCCGCCGTGGCGGGCGAAGGGAAAACCCGCGCCGTCCAACCGCTTCGAGACGTTGCCCGCGGGATCGACACGGATGAAGAAGAACGGGACATAGCTGTCGCCGGGCTTCTGCAGCGTCGTCAGGCGGTGCGCGACCTGTTCGAAGCTCGCGCCGAACTGCCGCGCGAGCGCCTCGACGTCGTAGCTGCGCCGCTCGGCCGCGCGGGCGAAGGCGGTATACGGCATCAGGATCGCGGCCGCGGCGTAGCTCGCCAGCGCTTTCTGCGTCAGGCGCTCACCGTTCTCGCTGGTGAAATGGCTCGCCGCGAGGGGGGCCTCGATCGCGCTGCGCAGGTCGAGATAGGCGAGTTGCAGCGCGAGCTGGAAGGTCTGGCTCGCGGCGTCGAGCGTGTCGTCGAGCAGCACCTCGTCGCGGTGCCGGTCAAAGCGCCGCATCGCCCCACCCATGACGTCGGACGGCAGGCGGCGAACGCGCAATCTGTGCTTTTCGCGCAAGTACCCGACGAGACCGCCGACAGCCGCCGCCGCGTCCGCCAGCGCCTCGGCGGCATCGTCGATCGCGGGGAAATTGTTGCGCCGCGCGGCGAGGAAGCGCCGCGCCTCGGCGACCGGATCGGCGGGCGTCGCATCGCCGCCGGACCCTTCCGCCGCCTGATCGGCAAGCGCGAGATGCTCCTCGCGGTACGCGGTGTAGAGCCGTAGAAACGCCTCGGTGATGCCGGGGAAGCCGTTGACGACATCGGCGCTTTCGATCGCCGGCATGTCGACGTCGGCGAACATCGGATCGCGCAACACGGTCTGGAGCCGCGCGATATTCTCCGCGCCGATGTCGCCGCCGAGCGCAGCCATGTCGAGCTTGTAGGTCCGTGCCAGCCGCAGCAGCATGTCGGCGGTTAGCGGGCGCTGGTTGCGCTCGATCAGCGCGACGTACGAGGGCGAGATGTCGAGATCGCTCGCCATGTTCGCCTGCGTCAGACCGAGATCGCGGCGCAGCCGCCGCAGGCGCGGTCCCATATAGACGGGGCGGTCGTTCGACACCAATATTCCTTGCGTTTGTACGATCCTTACATCAGCACAAGCGAAGCCTGTAAAGTGTTACAGATCGACTTCACCGCGGCTTTTCGTGGTGCGATACAGACCGTAGCGGCGCTGCCACCAGTCATGTGCAGGGCCGTCCCATGTCGTATCAAGAGCATATCAGCCACGTCGAGGGCCTCATTGGCGCCCAAAAAGGCAGCTGGGATGGGATCAGCGCCGAGTCGGTCGCGCGGATGCGGCTACAGAACCGCTTTCTGACCGGGCTCGACATCGCCCGGTATACCGCGACGATCATGCGCCGCGACATGGCGGCGTACGATGCCGATCCGGCGAACTACACCCAGTCGCTCGGCTGCTGGCACGGCTTCATCGGCCAGCAGAAGATGATTTCGATCAAGAAGCACTTCGGCTCGACCGAGCGCCGCTATCTGTACCTGTCAGGGTGGATGGTCGCCGCGCTGCGTTCCGAATTCGGGCCGTTGCCCGACCAGTCGATGCATGAGAAGACAGGCGTGCCGAAGATGATCGAGGAACTCTACACCTTCCTGCGGCAGGCCGATGCGCGCGAACTAGGCATGATGTTCCGCGAGATCGACGCCGCCCGCGCCAGCGGCGACGTGTTCAAGGAGAAGCAGCTCCTCGCCGCGGCGGACAATTACCAAACCCACGTCGTGCCGATCATCGCCGACATCGACGCCGGGTTCGGCAATGCCGAGGCGACGTATCTGCTCGCCAAGAAGATGATCGAGGCGGGAGCGTGCGCGCTCCAGATCGAAAATCAGGTGTCGGACGAAAAGCAGTGCGGCCACCAGGACGGCAAGGTGACGGTGCCGCACGAGGACTTCCTCGCCAAGGTCCGCGCCTGCCGCTACGCGTTCCTCGAGTTGGGCGTTGAGGATGGGATCATCGTCACCCGCACCGATTCGCTCGGCGCGGGGCTGACCAAGCAGATCGCGGTGTCGAAGGCGCCCGGTGACCTCGGCGACCAGTATAATAGCTTCCTCGACTGCGAGGAGGTCGACGCGTCGACCGCGAAGAACGGCGACGTCATCATCAACCGCGACGGCAAGATGATGCGGCCCAAGCGGCTGCCGTCGAACCTGTTCCAGTTCCGCGCCGGATCGGGCGAGGACCGCTGCGTGCTCGACTGCATCACCTCGCTCCAGCACGGCGCCGACCTGCTGTGGATCGAGACCGAAAAGCCGCACATCGAGCAGATCGCCGGGATGGTCGATCGTATCCGGCAGGTCGTCCCGAACGCGAAGCTCGTCTACAACAACTCGCCGTCGTTCAACTGGACACTCAATTTCCGCCAGCAGGTCTACGACGCGCGCGTCGCGGCGGGCAACGACCTGTCTGCGTACGACCGCGCGCGGTTGATGAGCGTCGACTATGACGCGACCGATTTGGGCCAGGAGGCCGACGAGCGCATCCGGACCTTCCAGGCCGATGCGGCGAAGCGCGCGGGCATCTTCCACCACCTGATCACGCTGCCGACGTACCACACCGCCGCACTGTCGACCGACAACCTCGCCAAGGAGTATTTCGGGTCGCAGGGGATGCTCGGCTACGTCAAGAACGTCCAGCGCGCCGAAATCCGCCAGGGCATCGCGTGCGTCAAGCACCAGAACATGAGCGGATCCGACATCGGCGACGACCATAAGGAATATTTCGCCGGGGAGGCCGCGCTCAAGGCGGGCGGCAGCCACAATACGATGAACCAGTTCGCCGCCTGATTGCGCGACCGCGGACGAAGGCGTACGCGCTACCATCGACTCGGGGGAGGGTCGCCAACGCCCGCTGCTCGACGTCAAGCAGCGGGCGTTTTGCTGCCGGTCCGCGCGGCATCACGACCCTTCGACAAGGGCGCGCAGCTACGCTATCCCGGCTGACATGAACGTGCAGTCGCCTTTGCCTCCGCCCCCGACATCGCGGCTGCGCCCGACGCGGCGCGGCTTCCTGATCGGCACCGGCACGGTCGCCGGGCTCGCGGTCGGCTATGCGGTCTGGCCGCGCGCGACGGTGCTCAACTGGGCGGCCGCCCCCGACGAAACGGTGGTCAACGGCTTCGTCAAGATCGGCACCGACGGGCGCGTCGTCGTCGCGATCCCACAGGCCGAGATGGGGCAGGGCGTGTCGAGCGCGCTCGCGCAGATCGTCGCCGACGAGCTCGGGGCCGACTGGAATACCGTCTCGGTCGAAGCATCGCCGCTTAACCCGATCTACGCCAACCGCGGCATGGCGCTCGACACGACCGAGGGCATGCCGTCGGCGCTGCGCGGCTTCGCCCGCTGGGGACTCGGCGGCGTGATCGAGCATTTCGACATGCAGATGACCGGCGGCAGTACGTCGGTCCGCGGCTTCGCCAAGCCGATGCGGCTGGCGGGAGCGGCCGCGCGCGAGATGCTGTGCCGCGCCGCCGGGCGCGACTGGGGCGCCGAC
>JBBSFF010000156.1:0-5650 GCA_038238995.1 Sphingomonadales bacterium | reverse complement strand
TCGGGCGGGTCAACGAACTGTCGGCGCTGTCGCGGCCGGCGGCGTTCATTCTGCCGCTCCAGCGCGCCGCGCTCGCGCGGATGCCGGCCCCGTCGTCGGTCGAATTCAACGCGGCGATGCTGTTGCAGGCCGCCGCCCCGGTCCTCGAATGGACGAGCGAGAACGAAAGCGCGCTCGGGGCGAAGATCGAAAGCGGCGCGATGACGAGTGTCGCCGCGAAGAGCATGAAGGCGACGCACGAGGGCGCGCGGATGCTGCGCACGATCATGCGCTCGGTCGCCCCCGAAGCGCTTGCCGCCGACCGCGCGGCGGGCGCGGGCGACGACGACAGCGTCGATGCCGGCCAGGCGTCGACGCTCGCGGTGATCCTCCGCGGCCAGATCGTCGCGATCGCGACCCCGCTGAAGGCGATGTCCGACGTGCTGTACGACATCATGGCGACCTACGACGGCCGTTCGATCGATTCGCCGAGCTTCGGGCCGGTGATTTCGCAGCTCAAGTCGATCGACACCGCGATCACGGGGTTCCTCGACACCTTCCCCGACCCCGACGGTGCCACGATCGAGGCCGCGGTCGACGCGCCGGTCGTCGCGGCGACGGGCGGAGCGCCGCGGGCGGCGGCATTTTCGGCGGGAACCCCGCAGTCGCGCGCCGACGTCTCGGCGGCGATCGAGGCGATTTGCCGGTTCTACACGCAAAACGAGCCGTCGAGCCCGATTCCGCTGATGTTGCGCCGGGTCCAGACGTGGATTCACAAAGACTTCATCGACTTGATCCGAGAAATCGCACCGAACGGAGCCGACGAAGTCACGAGGCTCTTGGCAATTTCGAATGATTAGCGCAGAGACTTGGCGGGAACGCGATTCCGTCGGCAATCGGCACGTGAACTGAGCAGGGGGAGGCGAAGATGGCGCAGGACGGTCAGAAGTTTATCAAGCGTAACCGCGCGCCGCGCGTCCACATCGAATACGAAGTCGCGACTTACGGGTCGGTCGAGAAGGTCGCATTGCCCTTCGTCATGGGGATCATGTCCGATCTTTCGGGCAAATCCGAGAAGGAAAAGAAGGCGATGGGGGAGCGCGACTTCTCCAGCGTCGACATGGACAACTTCGGCGAGTTCCAGAAGTCGATCGCGCCGCGCGCCGCCTTCTACGTCGACAACAAGCTGACCGGTGAAGGTAAGCTGTCGGTCGACTTGACGTTCAATTCGATGGATGATTTCACGCCGGGCCGGGTCGCCGAACAGGTTCCCGCCACCGCCAAACTGCTTGAGGCGCGGCGTCAGCTGTCCGACCTGCTCGCGTACATGGACGGCAAGGACAAGGCCGAGGGCGTGATCGAGCAGCTGTTGGCCAATCCGGATCTGCTGGCGACGCTGGCCGCCGAATCGAAGGGCCGCTCGGCGGCCGACGCTTAAGTTTCAAGGGGGAACACATGGCATCCGATCCCGCAGCGCTCGCCCAGTCCGGCGCACAGGCCGCGGCCGAAGTCACGGCCGACGATTTCTCGGCGCTCCTGCAAAAGGAGTTCAAGCCGCGGAGCGACGAGGCCAAGACCCGCGTCGAGCTCGCGGTCCGCACCCTCGCCGAACAGGCGCTCGCGGGGTCGAGCGTCATGCCCGGCGACGTCATCGGCACGATCGAGAGCATGATCTCGTCGCTCGACCGGACGCTGACCGAACAGGTCAACGTCATCATCCACAACGCCGAATTCCAGGCGCTCGAGTCGGCGTGGCGCGGGCTCCAGTACACGGTGTTCAACACCGAGACGTCGACCGATCTCAAGATCAAGGTGATGAACGTCTCGAAAGACGAGCTGCGCAAGATGTTCAGCAGCTACCGCGGCGCATCGTGGGACCAGAGCCCGTTGTTCAAGCGCGTCTACGAGCAGGAATTCGGTCAGCTCGGCGGTCAACCGTACGGCTGTCTCGTTGGCGACTATTATTTCAGCCAGAGCCCGACCGACGTCGAGGTGCTCGAAGGGATGGCCAAGGTATCGAGCGCGAGCCACGCGCCCTTTATTTCGGGGACGTCGCCGACGCTGTTCGGCATGGACAGCTGGCAGGACCTGACCAAGCCGCGCGATCTGGCCAAGATTTTCGACACGCCCGAATACGCCGCATGGCGGTCGCTCCGGGCGAAGGACGACTCGCGCTACATCGCGCTGACGATGCCACGCGTGCTGGCGCGCAAGCCGTACGGCGCGACGTCCGAGCCGGTCGAACAGTTCGCCTTCGAGGAAGATACCGGCGGCGACCACGACAAGTACAACTGGATGAACGCGGCGCACGCGATGGCGGTCCGCATCACCGCCGCGCACAAGGAATTCGGCTGGTGCACCCGCATCCGCGGCGTCCAGTCGGGCGGCACGGTCGAAGGGCTGCCGACCGCGATGTTCCCGACCGACGAAGGCGACACCGCGGTCAAATGCCCGACCGAAGTCGCGATCAGCGATCGCCGCGAGGGCGAATTGTCGGCGGCGGGGCTGATCGGCCTGATCCACCGCAAGAACACCGATCAGGCGACCTTCATCGGCGGGCAGACGCTCCACCAGCCGAAAGAATATGCCGACAAGGGGGCGACCGCGAACGCCCGGCTGTCGGCGCGGCTGCCGTATTTGTTCACCAGCGCGCGGTTCGCGCATTATCTCAAGTGCATGGTCCGCGACTGGGTCGGAGGCACGCCGACGTCGAACCAGCTGCAGAACCGGCTAACGAGCTGGATCAGCCTGTACATCGACCAGTCGCCCGATTTTTCGAGCGAGGAGGAAAAGGCGCGCAAGCCGCTCAAGGACGCGCAGATCATCCTCGCCGAAGACGAGGAGAACCCAGGCTATTACCGCGCCAATTTCTCGTTCGTGCCGCACTTCCAGATGGAAGGCATGGATATCACGCTCAGCATGACATCGGCTCTGCGCCAGGCTCCCGGTTGAGGTCTGACGTCATCGGTAAATCGATCAACTGCCCACACTAAAAAGGAGATTTCTCATGGCAATGGACATGTTCCTCAAACTCGAGAAGCCGATTCCCGGCGAATCGCAGGATGCGGACAAGGCGACCGTCGGCGACATCGAAGTTCTGGCATGGTCGTGGGGCCTGTCGCAGTCGGGCTCGTTCCACACCGGCGCGGGCGGCGGCTCGGGCAAGGCGAACATCCAGGACCTGTCGCTGACCAAGTATTTCGATAACGCGTCGGCAACGCTGATGGGTTGCGTTGCCAAGGGCACGCACATGGACAAGGCGACGCTCAGCGTCCGCAAGGCGGGCGACAAGCCGTACGTCTACATCAAGATCACGATGGAGCACGTCCTCGTGTCGTCGGTCAGCACTGGCGGTTCGGGCGGCGAAGACCGGTTGACCGAAAACATCTCGCTCAACTTCGGCAAGGTCAAGGTCGAGTATTTCAAGCAGGACAACAAGACCGGTGCCGTTTCCAACGGAACGACGATGAGCTGGGACGTCCAGCAGAGCAAGGCGGGCACGTAACCAGCGGTTCCGGGGAAGTTGGCGATGGATGCCGAGGCGCTTCTCCGGAATGGCGACATCGCGGGCGCTCGCGCTTTGCTGGCGGCGGAACTCCGTCGCCAGCCGGGCGACGGGCGCCTGCGGCAGTTTTTCTGGCAGTTGATCGCCGTCACCGGGGATTGGGACAAGGCAGGGACGCAGCTGCGCGCGCTCGCCACCGCCGATCCGAAGGCGATGATGATGGCGAGCGTCTTCGGCCAGGCGCTCGGCGCGCTGAAGACGCGCGATGCGGTGTTCGCCGGGAGCGAGCGCCCGGTGTCGCTCGTCGGCAGCGAACCGTGGGTCGAGGGCCTGCTCGATGCGCTGCATGCGCGCACGGTGCTTGCCCCCGATGCGGCCGCGCGGGGTGACGCCGCGCTCGCCGCCGCCCCCGCGACCCCGGGGGTGCTCGACGGCGAGCGATTCGAATGGATCGCCGACGCCGACCTGCGCTTCGGGCCGATGCTCGAGGTGATCGTCGGCGACGCCTATGGGTTCATTCCGTTCGCGGCGATGACGCGGGTCAAGGCGAAGCCGCCCGAGGATCTGCGCGACTTCGTCGTCCATGCGGTCGAGATCGAATTGCGGTCGGGGCAGACGTCGCTCGCGCTCGTGCCGGTCGTTTATCCGGGGACGCAGAAGCACGGCAAGCCGCTCCTCGATCTCGCGCGCGCGACCGAGTGGATCGACGATGGCGGCGGCGAGATCGGCATCGGCCAGCGCCTGCTCGCGACCGACACCGCCGAGACCGAATTACTGGCGCTGCGCGACCTTCGGCTGGATTGACGGTGCGTGAAGCGCGACCGCTCAAGCCGTCGATCATCGACAAGCTGATCGGGGGGCTCGCGCGGACCAAGGGCGACGGCGGCCGCGATATCGCCCCCTGCTACATCGCGCAGCTCGACCGGTTCAACGAGACCGAGCTGAAGAACTGCGTCATCCGCGATATCGCGTGGGTCCTCAACGACATCCATTTCGCCGCCGCGATCCCGCTCGACGACTTTCCCGAGGTGCGGACATCGGTCCTCAACCAGGGCGTCCCCGACCTGACCTCGATGACCGCGAACGCCGAGACGTTCGAGCAGCGCGCGCGCGACATGACCGAGGCGGTGCGCGCGTTCGAGCCGCGGCTCGTCGGCGAGACGGTACAGGTCACCTTCGACAAGGCGGTGGTCAACGATCAGAACAAGTTGCGCTTTGTCATCCGCGGCGAGCTGCGCAGCGCGATCGACGACCGTTACGTCGAGTTCAAGACCTCGGTCGCGCTCGAAACCGGCGAAGTCGTGGTGACGCCGTGAGCGCGATCGATCCTCGGCTGCTCGGCCACTACAACCGCGAACTCAGCTATCTGCGGCGGCGCGCCGGCGAATTCGCCGAAGACCACCGGCAGGTTGCCGGGCTGCTCGGCCTCGACGCGCCGACCGACCCCGACCCGCACGTCGAGCGCTTGATGGAGGGGGTCGCGTACCTCAACGCGCGCGTCCGGCTCAAGATGGACGAACAGTTCCCGGTTTTCACCCAATATCTGCTCGACTCGCTGTACCCGCATTATCTCGCGACGACGCCGGCGATGGGAATCGTCGCGATCACCGCCAAGGACGATCCCGGGATCAAGAGCGGCACGCTCCACCCGCGCGGGTCGGCGCTTGTCGCGTCGCTAGCCGGGGACGCGACGCTGCCGGTCCAATTCCGCACCGGGTTCGACGTGACCTTGTGGCCGATCAAGCTTGGCGGGGTCGAATATCTGCCGACGCGCGCGGCGGTGGCGGCGGCGACCGACGGCGCGCCGGGTGATGCGGCGCTGCGGCTGCGGATCGATGCGACATCGGCGGCGGCGATCGCCGAGATGGGAATCGACGCGCTGTCGCTGTTCTTCGACGGCGGCGGCGACACGCCGAACCTCGTCCATCAGCAGGTGCTGAGCGAGTGCGTCGGGGTGCGCGTCGTGGCCCCCGAACGCGGGCGGCGGTCGGCGTGGATCGAGCCCGCCGGGCCGGTCGAGGCGATGGGATTCGACGAGGACGAGGCGCTGCTGCCGCGCGAGGCGCGGTCGTTTCGCGGCTACCGGCTGCTTGCCGAATATTTCGCGCTGCCCGAGAAGTTCCGCTTCGCGCGGCTGACGGGGCTCAAGGCGGGGATGGCGCGCGC
>JBBSFF010000155.1:0-5689 GCA_038238995.1 Sphingomonadales bacterium | reverse complement strand
GTAGATGTCGTGGTGCGGCGGCGGCGAAATCAAGGGGACGCCGGGGCTGGTGTGACGTAGCCGCGCGATATGCACGCTCACCTTGCTGCCCGGAATCTGGCCGCCCTCGCCGGGTTTGGACCCCTGCGCCATCTTGATCTCGATCTCTTCGGCATGCGCCAGATACGCCGCTGTCACGCCGAAGCGCCCCGACGCGATCTGCTTGACCGCCGAATTGGCGTTGTCGCCGTTCGGATACGGCGTGAAGCGCTTGCGGTCCTCGCCGCCCTCGCCGCTGACCGCCTTCGCGCCGATCCGGTTCATCGCGATCGCCAGCGTCTCGTGCGCTTCGGGGCTGAGCGCGCCGAGCGACATGCCGGGGGTGACGAAGCGCTTGCGAATCTCGGTGATCGATTCGACCGTATCGACCCGCGCCGGTACTCGCGCGAAGTTGAACTCCAGCAGGTCGCGCAGGTAGATCGGCGGCAGTTCGGCGACGCCGCGGGTGAAGCGGGTGTAGTCGCTGTAGCTGTCGTTCGTCACCGCCGTCTGGAGCAGGTGGATCAAATTCGCCTGATACGCGTGGTCCTCGGCCCCGACGCGGTAGCGGTACAGCCCACCGACCGGCAGCGCCGCGACGTCCTCGTCCCACGCCGCTTCGTGGCGCAGCATCGCGTTCAGATGGATCGAGGCGAACCCCTCCCCCGAAATCTTCGCCGGCATGCCGGGGAAGAACTCGTTGACCAGCGCGCGGCTCAGCCCGACCGCCTCGAAGTTGTACCCGCCGCGGTACGACGAGATCACCGCGATGCCCATCTTGCCCATGATCTTGAGCAGCCCGTCCTCGACCGCCTTCTTGTACCGCCGGACGCAGGTGTCGTAGTCGAGGCCGCCGAACAGCCCGCGCGCGTGGCGGTCGGCGATCGCCTCCTGCGCCAGATACGCGTTGACCGTCGTCGCCCCGACCCCGATCAAAACCGCGAAATAATGCGTGTCGAGGCATTCGGCCGACCGCACGTTGATGCTCGAGAACGCCCGCAACCCCTTCGCCACGAGGTGCGTGTGCACCCCGGCGGCGGCGAGGATCATCGTGATGCCGGCGCGCCCCGCCGATTGCTTCTCGTCGGTCAGGAACAGCTGCGACTTGCCCGACCGGACCGCGTGCTCGGCCTCGGCGCGGACGCGCGCGATCGCAGAGCGCAGCGCGTCGGGGCCACCGCCGGTGTCGAAGGTGCAATCGATCGTCGCCGCCTGCCGCGCATAATGCGTGCTCAACAGGTCCCAGCCGAGATTGGTCAGGATCGGCGAATCGAGGACCATCACCCCCTCCTGCCGCGCGTCGTGGTCGAGGATGTTGGCGAAGTTCGAGAAGCGCGTCTTGAGGCTCATGACCCGCGTCTCCCTGAGGGAGTCTATCGGCGGGTTGGTCACCTGGCTGAAGTTCTGCCGGAAGAAGTGGCTGAGACACCGCGCGCGCGACGAGATCACCGCGAGCGGGGCGTCGTCGCCCATGCTGCCGACCGCTTCCTTCGCGTCCTCGACCATCGGCGCGAGGAGCAGCTCCATGTCCTCCATCGTCAGCCCGGCGGCGACCTGGCGCTGGCGGAGTTCGGCGCGGGTCAAGGCCGGGGCGGGTTGCGCCCCGTCGTGGCCCGTCAGCGCGTCGAAGGTGGTGAAATGCTCGACCCAGTCGGCGTACGGCTGCCCGCCCGCGATCCGGTCCTTGATCGCGCGGTCGGTGTAGAATTTCGGACCCTCTCTCAGCTCGCCGTCGAGGTCGACCGCGATCATCTGCCCGGGGCCGAGCGCGCCCTTGCGGATGATCGAGGTTTCGGGGACGACGACCATCCCGGCTTCGGAGCCGGTGATCAGCAGCCCGTCGTTGGTCAGCAGGTAGCGCATCGGGCGGAGCGCGCTGCGGTCGACCCCGGCGAGCACCCATCGCCCGTCGGTCATCGCCAGCGCCGCCGGCCCGTCCCATGCCTCCATCACGCTGGCGAAAAACGCGTACATCGCGCGGTGCGCGTCGGGCAGCGTGTCGTCCTTCGCCCATGCCTCGGGGATCAGCATCAGCTTCGCGGTCGGCGCGTCGCGGCCCGACCGGACGAACGCCTCGAACACCGCATCGAGCGCGGCGGTGTCGCTCGCGCCCGCCGGGATCAGCGGCTTGATATCCTCCGAATGCTCGCCGAACGCCGACGCCGCCATCTTGATCTCGTGGCTTTTCATCCAGTTCTTGTTGCCGCGCACCGTGTTGATCTCGCCGTTGTGCGCGAGGCAGCGGAACGGCTGCGCCAGCCACCATTGCGGGAAGGTGTTAGTGCTGTACCGCTGGTGGTAGATCGCGAAGCGCGAGACGAACCGCTCGTCCATCAGGTCGGGGTAGAAGACCGACAGCTCCTCGGCGAGGAACAGCCCCTTGTAGATGATCGACCGCGCCGACAGCGAGCAGACGTAGAAGCCCTGGATCTGCGCCGCGATCACCGCGCGCTCGATCCGGCGGCGGATCAGGTACAGGTCCTTCTCGAACGCCTCGACCGCACCGCTATCCGCCGTGGGGAGCGGGCCCGCGATCATGATCTGCTCGATCTCGGGGCGCGACGCCATCGCCTTCGCGCCGATCACCGACACGTCGACCGGCACCTGTCGCCAGCCGTAGATCGTGTAGCCGAAGCCGATGATCTCGCTCTCGACGATCGTCCGGCACGATTCCTGCGCGGCGAGATCGGTGCGCGGCAGGAAGATCTGCCCGACCGCGAGCAGGTTCGGCTTGGGGGCATGTCCCGCCCGCCCGATATGTTCGATGAAGAAATCGCGCGGCAGCTCGACGTGGAGCCCCGCCCCGTCGCCGGTCTTGCCGTCGGCATCGACCGCGCCGCGATGCCAGACGGCCTTCAGCGCGTCGATCGCCGCGGTAACGACCCGCCGCGACGCCCTGCCGTCGGTCGCCGCGATGAGGCCCACCCCGCACGCATCGGATTCGAGGTCGGGCCGGTACATGCCGAATTCGGCGACGCGGGCGCGTTCGGATTCACTGACGGTCAAAGTCGAACTCCCGGCTGATCATGTGGCGGCGCAGCGCTTCGACGATCGCGATCAAGGCGGGGAAGCCCGCCCAGCTCGAATTGACGCGTTGCGTTTGCTCGTCTTCGTCGAGCGGATAGTCGTGGACCAAGCGGTTGCGAAGTTCGCTCGCCGCGATGTAGTCGTCGGCGTCGTCGACGGCCCCAAATCGCTCGAGCCAATTGGCTAGGTCGCGACGGCTGAGCCGGTCTGTTCGCTCACCCTCCCACGAAATCATCAGTCGTCCAAGTTGCGCGACAATGTCCTGCAGCTGCTCATAGCGCTTCAGCAGGGCGATCGAAGCGATCCGTTCGACGACGGGAAGTCCGCTCAACGCCTCGTTGGACGCAGGAAGCACCGGCGCAAGAAAAGGATGGATATCGTGAAACCCCGCAACGATCCGCACGCTTCGTGCGAACACGGCGCGAAGCAAATCGTCGATCCCGCTCATGGCAGCGGCACCGATTCCGGCAGAACCATACGAACAAATGCCGGCAACGGCTTGCCACGCTCGGCAAGCACGACGTCGACGCGCTGTTCGTCGATCATTGTGAACAGCCGGTCGAGAAAGCGGCCTTTAGCTCGCCAGTCGTCCTCGACTGGCTCGGTTTCGATAATGATGTCGATGTCGCCGCCGCGCAGGCTATCGTCGACCCGGCTGCCGTATAGCCGCACACTCGCATCCTCGCCGAACGTCTCGCGCGCGGCGGTCTTGATTGCATCAATGTCGCGCGGCTTCAGACGCATGGTGGTCGAACAATCACTTGCCGGAGGTCGGATGTGCAGCAATATACGCCTTGCCCACGGCGAGCACATGCGCGTTGATCGCCGCCTCGTCCTCGGGGTCGCCGGTCGGCATCGACCCCGACGCGCGTATTGCCTTCGAGGCAACGTTCAGTTTTGCGCCCGCTGACGTGGCGCGGAACGTCTGATCATCCTTAAGCGCCAAGTCGGACTGCGACGGTTCGGTTCCAACGCCGTATGCTGCCCTCGCCGCAGCTACCGCTGCCTGCCCGGCGGGTGAAGCGTAGTGATCAGCAATCGCGCGCAACTCCGCCAGCGACGCGACGGTCGCGAGCCGTTTCGCGTAGGCATCGATGAACCGCGCGCCGAGTTTCGCGTCGAACAATCTTGCGCTATCCTCGCGTCCGACTTGTGCCATTGCGTCGGTCAGCCCCGGATACCGCGCCTCGGCCGCTCCAGCCGACGCCTTGGCGAAGCTCGTCCGAAACCCGGCATCGTAGCTGGCAAGATAAGCGGCGCGGGCCGCGACGAGGAATGCCGACCGATCAACCGCAAGTCGAGCAATAGCCACCGCGTCAGCCGAAGCCGGCAGCGCTGGCGGGACGGACGATAAAACTCGCGCTGGGTCGCCGATCATCGCGATAACTAGCGCGAAGACGATGCGCCTCACGCCGCTTGCCTTCCCGCCGCCACCTTCGCGCGCAGATACGCGTGCATCGCGGTCGCCACATCGCGCCCGTCGCGGATCGCCCACACCACGAGGCTCGCCCCGCGGACGATGTCGCCCGCCGCGAAGACGCCGTCGAGGCTCGTCGCCATCGTCTTGCCGTCGCAGCGCAGCGTGCCCCAGCGGGTGACGCGGAGGTCGGGCGCGCCGAACATCGCCGGCAGGTCCTCGGCGTCGAAACCGAGCGCCTTGATCACGAGGTCGGCGGGGACGCGGAAATCGCCGCCGGGATCGATCTCGGGCGCGCGACGACCACTGCCGTCGGCGGTGCCGAGGCGCATCGCGTTGGCCCTGACGCCGGTAACGGCGTTGACGCCGACGCCATGGGTCACCGAACCGTCTGCCTCAAACGCCGCCGGGGCGCTGAGCCAGACGAATTCGACCCCCTCCTCCTCGGCGTTGGCGACTTCGCGCGGGGACCCCGGCATGTTGTCGCGGTCGCGGCGGTACAGGCATTTGACCGACGCCGCGCCCTGGCGGACGGCGGTTCGGACGCAGTCCATCGCGGTGTCGCCGCCGCCGACGACGACGACGTGCTTGCCGCCCGCGTCGAGCGCCGCCGCCCCCGGCACCGCGTCGCCGAACCCGCGCCGGTTGCTGGCGAACAGATAATCGAGCGCGGGAACGATGCCGTCCGCCCCGACGCCCGGGGCCGCGATATCGCGCGCGGCATAGACGCCGGTGGCGATCAGCACCGCGTCGTGGCGCGACCGCAGGTCGTCGAGCGACGCATCGCGCCCGACCTCGAAGTCGCGGTGGAAGACGATTCCCGCCGCCTCGAGCCGGGCGACACGGCGCATCACGACCTCCTTCTCGAGCTTGAAGCCGGGGATGCCGTACGTCAGCAGCCCCCCCGCGCGGTCGTGGCGATCGTAGATGTCGACGGCATACCCCTTGATCCGCAGCATCTCGGCGGCGGTCAGCCCGGCGGGCCCAGCGCCGATGATGCCGACCGACTGCCCGCCGCGGTCGGCGAGGATGCGGACCGGCTTGACCCAGCCCATTTCCCACGCGGTGTCGGTGATGAACTTCTCGACGCTGCCGATCGTCACCGACCCGAACCCCGGCTCGATCACGCAATTGCCCTCGCACAGTCGGTCCTGCGGGCAGATGCGCCCGCAGATCTCGGGCATCGACGACGTCGCCGACGACGCCTCGTACGCCTCTTCGAGCCGC
>JBBSFF010000154.1:0-5693 GCA_038238995.1 Sphingomonadales bacterium | reverse complement strand
TCGCCACCGCCAGCACCAGCCCCGCGAGCGCCGCCGCCCCGGCGGCTACGGTGATCGGGACATGAAAGCGCCGCCAGTGCGCGTACGCGGCGGCGACCGCCATCGCGGCGGCGGCGGCGAAGCCCGCCGCGCTGCCAGGCCCGTCCCCGGCGCTGCCGAAACCGATGCGTGCGGCCGCGTGCGGGTTGTGGCTCGGGGACACCCCGAACAAGGTCACGCCAAGCATGAGTACCCCGGCGACGAACGCCAGCAACAGCGCGATGCTCGGCAACGCGAGGCGTCGCTTGCGCGTGAAATACTCGGCCAGCCCCCAACTCGCCGCCGCCGTCAGCAGCGCGCCGAGCGCGGGGGCCACCTGCCCGCCGAGCGCGCCGAGCGCGAACAGCAGCAGCCCGATCGCGATCGTGACGAAAATATCGTTGAACCCAGTCAACAGCCGGAACGATTCCTCGTCGGGACTGACGGAATTGTCGGGAGTGAAGGCGGCGGCTGCGGGCATCGCGGCAAAGGCCAGCAGCCGCTCGCGTGTCGTCGCATCGACGATCCCCGCCCGTACCGCCGCATCGAGATCGATTTCGCTCATCATGCCCGTTCCATATCCGTCGTCGGGGCGGTTCATACCCCGGCAAGATCGTCGCCGCTACACGCCCCCGGGCCGATCGGAACATCGCCCGACCCGTTTCGTTCGTCCCGCAGTCTCAACAATCCGGAGAATAGCAATGCGTCGTATCGCCCTCCTCACATTTTCCGCCGTCGTCGCGCTGACGTCGCTGCCCGCGCACGCCGGTGCCGCCGATCGCGCCCGCCAGGCGATCGCCGAAGCGCAGGGCAAGATCGACGCCGGCGACAAGGCCGGTGCCAATGGCGACGCCGCGCTGCTGCAGACGCAGGCGCGCGATGCGTTGCAGTCGGCGAAGGACCGCCTCAATCGCGGCCGCAAGGAAGAGGCGCTGACCGACGCGCATCATGCGAGCGAACTTGCCGATCGCGCGATCGTTGTCGCCCAGAACCGCCGCGTCGGCGAGCAGCGCGAACAGCGCATGAGCGCCGAGGCGCAGACCGCCGCCGCGCAGGCGAGCGCCGCCGCCGCCCAGCAGAGCGCCGCCGCCGCCAACGACCGCGCCGACTCGGCGCAGCGTCAGGCAATGACCGCGCAGCAGCAGGCCGACGTCAGCGCGCAGGCCGCCGCGATGAACGCGCAGGCGGCCGCCAACGCGACGGCGCAGGCGGAGGCGATGCGCGTCGCGCCGCCCGCGCCGACGACGACGGTGACGACGGTCGACAAGCGGACGGTCCGCACGCCGGCGCACACGACGACCCGCCGCGTTATCCACCACCCGGCGGTGGTGTCCGACAAGACGACGGTGACGACGACGACGACGCCGAACTAAGTCGGTCGTGAGGATCGTGGCATCCCGCTACGGTCCTCACGGCTGCGCGGCGGGTGCGGCGCGTGCCGCAGTGGCTCTACGCTCGGACGCTGGCGAGCTTTCGCCGCCGGGTCATTATCCCGGTCAGGCCGAAGCCGCAGATGTATAGCGCCCAGACACCCGGCTCAGGAACACCGGCGACGGGCGCGTTGGCGTTGGCGACACCGTTGCTCAGCGTGATCGAACCCGCACCGAGGTTGTTTGCCGTCGCGAACGCGGTGTTCGGGGTGATCGACGGATCCGCGACCAGCGATGCGAAGCTCCCCGCGCCGCCGCCGCTGAGCAACGCGACGATCCGAATCGTTCCCTTGAAGTTGGCGTAGGTTATGCCGCCCACCGTGGTCGTGCCGACGTACCCGCCCGGCGCCGCGAAATCATACGTCTTCGAGCTAACATAGCTACCCGCTGACCCTTCAACGACCTGCACCAACGCGCCAATCGTCTGCCCCTGCCCTCCGGCGGCCGTCGTTGAAAGGGTCACCGAACTGGTCGGTCCATTACTGTTGATGTCGCTCAGGGCATGGATATTGACGACCCCATAGTACGCCGTGTTCGAATAGAAATTCGCGCCATAAAGCAGTTCGAACGTCGCGAGGTATTGGTAACGCAGCTCGCCGTAAGCAAAGGAGTTCGCGGCGACATAGTTATTTTTCGTGGTCAGTGTCAGAACCGGATAGTTCGCCACGGCAACCGCCGAGGTTGCATTGGTGATCGTCACATTGTTCGGAAAGGTCGTGGTCGATACAGCCGATCCGATACCGGTATGCGATTCGTACGGCGTTGAACTAGACTGCGCCGATTGAAACGCGAACAGCGAATCGAGGCTGGTCGGCGGGGGCGGCGCATCGGCGGCAGCTTCGCTCGCCAGCATCCCGGCAACCAAAATAAACAGCGTGCGCATCAACCTCTCCCCCAGCGGAATACGGTACGCAACACGACTTTACCGACGTAGATTTTTGCTGTTCCGGCGACAAGCCCACTTACATCCCGCCGAGCGCCATCGCTCCCTGCGCCGCCCCGGTTTCGGGGACGACGTCGCCGGTCCGGTCGCTGATTTCGGCGAAGCGCGCGGCGATCGTTTCGGGGGTCATGTCCTCGGGCGCGACGTGGATGCCGCGGGTCAGCGTGACATAGGCGCGCTCGAACCCGCCTGCCCCAGCGTTGACGATCGCGTTCGCCGGGGCGTCGTCCGACACGAGGTACAACGCGGCGGGGGCGACCGTTTCGGGGCCCATCTTGGCGAGCAGTTCGGGCGGCATCAGGTCCTCGGTCATCCGCGTCGCCGCGACCGGCGCGATCGTGTTGACGCGGATGCCGTACTTCGCGCCTTCGAGGCTGAGCGTCTTCATCAGCCCGACCAGCGCCAGCTTCGCCGCGCCGTAGTTTGCCTGGCCGAAGTTGCCGTACAGACCGGTCGACGAGGTCGTCATCAGGATCCGTCCGAAGGTCTGCTCGCGCATCATCTCCCACACCGCCTTGGTGCAGACGACCGAGCCCATCAGATGGACGTCGATCACCTGGCGGAAGTCGTCGAGGCTCATCTTGACGAAGGTCTTGTCGCGCAGGATGCCGGCATTGTTGATCAGGATGTCGATCCGGCCCCAGCGTTCCTTGACTAGCGCGACCATCTTCTCGACCGCCGCCGCATCGGTCACGCTCGCGCCGTTGGCGATCGCTTCGCCGCCCGCGGCGACGATCTCGTCGACCACGACCTGCGCTGCACCGATCGAGCTGCCCGACCCGTCGCGCGCCCCGCCGAGATCGTTGACCACGACCTTGCACCCGCGCTTCGCGAGTTCGAGCGCATAAGCGCGGCCGAGTCCCCCGCCAGCCCCGGTGACGATGGCGACCCGATTGTCGAAGCGGATGGTCATGTGTCGCGGGTCCCCGGTGATTGCCCGATCGATCTAGGCCAGCGCGCCGTGCGGGGGAAGAGCGAAGCCGTCGCGGGGGGGGGCGGGTGCCGCTCCTCAGGCAGGGACCGGCTCGAGATCGAGTGCATAGCCCGCCGAGCGGACGGTGCGGATCACATCGGGCATGTTGTCGCCGTTGACCGCCTTGCGCAGCCGCCGGATGTGAACGTCGACGGTCCGCTGTTCGACATAGACGTCGCGGCCCCAGACCGCATCGAGCAACTGTTCGCGGCTGAACACCCGCGCCGGATGTTCGAGGAAGTGGCGCAACAGGCGAAATTCGGTCGGCCCGAGCGCGACCGGCATGCCGTCGCGCGTGACCCGGTGCGCCGACGTATCCATTGTGATGCCGGCATAGTCGAGATTGCCCCCCGACAGCGCCGGGCGCAGGCGCCGCAGGACCGCCCGGACGCGGGCGATCAGCTCGCGCGGTGAAAACGGCTTGGTGATGTAGTCGTCGGCCCCCGTTTCGAGCCCGCGAATGCGATCGGCTTCCTCGGCGCGCGCGGTCAGCATGACGATCGGCAGCCCGGCGGTCGGCGCGGCGCGGCGGAGGCGGCGGCAGACCTCGATCCCCGACAGGTTGGCGATCATCCAGTCGAGGATGACCAGATCGGGCTTCTCCTCCTCGGCAAGGACGAGCGCTTCCTCGCCGTCGCCGGTGTGGATGACGTCGAAGCCCTCCTTTTCGAGGTTGTAGGTGACGAGTTCGACGAGGTTGGCGTCGTCTTCGACCAGCAGGATCTTGGGCTTCATGGCTTTTACTCGCTTAGACGGCGTACGCGGTGTCGTCGGTTTTCGGACGCGATTCGAGGTGGTCGCCGGTTGCACTGAAATAGACCATCTCGGCTACGTTGGTCGCATGGTCGCCGATACGTTCGAGGTTCTTGGCGATGAACAGCAGGTGCGCCGACGGTGTGATATGGTGTGGGTTTTCCATCATGAACGTCAGCAGCGAGCGGAACAGGCTGTTGTAGAAATCGTCGACGGTCGCATCGCGCTGAACCACCGTCAGCGCCTTGTCGGCATCGCGGTCGACGAAGGCATCGAGTGCGTTCTTGATCATCTCGACGACGACGCGCGCCATCTGCGGGATGATGACGACCGGCTCGATCTGCCCGGTCGCGGTCAGCGTCGACGCGCGCTTGGCGATATTCTTCGCGTAATCGCCGATGCGTTCGAGGACCGAGCTGATCTTGAGCGCCGAGATGATCTCGCGCAGGTCGCTCGCCATCGGCGCGCGCAGCGCGATCATCGTCACCGCAAGGCGCTCGGCCTCGGCCTCGAGCGCATCGATCCGCGCGTCGGTCTCGACGACCGCGAGTGCGGCTTCGGGGTCGCGGTGGATCAGAGCGTCGATCGCCGCGGTGATCTGCACCTCGCACAGCCCGCCCATTTGCGACACGATCGAGCGCAGCTGGTGGATTTCGTCGTCGAACGACTTGACGGTGTGTGCGTTCTGATCGGCCATGGTCGTCCTCTCTCCGGTCAGCCGTAGCGACCGGTGATGTAATCCTTGGTCCGCGGCTCGGACGGGTTGGTGAAGATCGTCTTTGTGTCGCCGTATTCGACCATCGTGCCGAGGTGGAAGAACGCGGTCTTCTGGCTGACGCGCGCCGCCTGCTGCATGTTGTGCGTAACGATGACGATCGCGTAGCGGCCACGCAGCTCGTCGATCAGCTCCTCGATCTTCGCGGTCGCGATCGGGTCGAGCGCCGAGCACGGCTCGTCCATCAGGATCACCTCGGGGTCGACCGCGATCGCGCGTGCGATGCACAGCCGCTGCTGCTGCCCGCCCGACATCGCCGTACCGCTTTCGCCGAGCCGGTCCTTCGCCTCGTCCCACAGGCCGGCGCGGCGGAGCGAACCTTCGACGATCGCGTCCATCTCGGCCTTGTTGCGCGCCAGGCCGTGGATCGACGGCCCGTAGGCGACATTGTCGTAGATCGACTTGGGAAACGGGTTCGGCTTCTGGAAGACCATGCCGACGCGGGCGCGCAGCTGCACGACGTCGATGTCGCCGGTGTAGACGTTGGTGCCGTCGAGCTTGATCTCGCCCTCGACCCGCGCCGAGGCGACGGTGTCGTTCATCCGGTTGAAACAGCGCAGGAAGGTCGACTTGCCGCACCCCGACGGGCCGATGAAGGCGGTGACGTTCTCCTGGCTGACGTCGATCGAAACGTTCTTGAGCGCCTGCTTCGCGCCGTAGAACACGCTGACGTCGCGCGCCGTCATCTTCGGCGTGACGCCGACGTTGCTGGCAGCCGTGGTCGTCGGAACATCCATGGCTACCAGCGCCTCTCGAACTTGTTGCGGAGATAGATCGCGACGCCGTTCATCAGCAGCAGGA
>JBBSFF010000153.1:0-5703 GCA_038238995.1 Sphingomonadales bacterium | reverse complement strand
CTTCGACGCCAAGGGCAACCCGATCAAAACCTATGAAGCCTATTTCGCGACCAGTTCGGATTTCGACGACGAGGCGGCGCTCGCGACCGTCGCCTTCGGCGAGGTCCGGCAATTCGACGCCTTGTCGCGCCGGGTTCGTACCGACTTCCCAAATGGCACGTTCGAAACTTCCCACTGGGACGCGTGGACCCGGACGCACAGCGACCGCGTCGATACCGTGCTCGCCAGCCGCTGGTTTGCCGATGCCAGCGTATTGCCGCCGGGCGATCCGCTCGCCCGCGCCGCGCTGCTCGCCGCGCAGTCGGCGAATACCCCCGAGACGGCGAGGCTCGATCCGCTCGGCCGGGAGGTCGTGGTCATCGCCGACAACGGCCCGGCCGGGCTGATCGCGGTCCGGTCGCAGCTCGACATTTCGGGTCGCGTCACCCGGATCACCGACGCGCTCGGCCACGTGCCGCTCGACCAGCGCTACGACGCGTCGGGCGGCGTGCTGTCGACGGCCGGGTGCGACGCCGCGCCGACGCTGACGTTGACCGATGGCAGCGGCACTGCGTGGCTCGCGATCGATCCGCGCGGGTACCGTATCGAGACGCGGTCCGACCCGCTTCGCCGCCCTGTCGAGATCGCGGTCACACCTCCGGGCGGCGCGCGTTTTATCGCCGAACGCTTCGTCTACGGCGAAGGCCTCGCCGATCCTGCGTTCCGCGGGCGGCTCTATCACCACTTCGACAGCGGCGGCGTCGCCACCGCCGCCGCCTATGATTTCACCGGGCGCATCACGCGTGCCGAACGGCGGCTCGCCGCGATTTTCGACGCGACCCCGTCGTGGGATGCGATTGCCGCGGTCGTCGATCCAGCGCTGGTGCTCGGCGCGGCGCAGGCCAGCCTCGAAGGCGATGTCTTCACCATCCGCAGCAGCTTCGATGCGCTGGGCCGGCTGGTCGAGCAGGTCCTGCCCGATGCCACCCGCTTCGCGCTGACGTACGACGCCGGGGGCCGGCTCGCGGCGATGACGACGACGCCGCAGGGGATCGGCCCCGACGTGCCGGTCGTCGCCAGCATCGCCTACGATGCTCATGGGCAGCGGCTTTCGACCCGCTACGGCACCGGCGTCGTCGCGACCTATGCCTATGACGACCGCACGCACCGGACCCGCCACATCCAGATCATGCGCGAGTCCGATCACAGCGTCCTGCAGGACCTGTCGTTCACTTATGATCCGATGGACAATTTGGTCGAGACCGACGATGCTGCGCAGCAGACCGTCTATTTCGCCGCCAACGTCACCACCGGCCTGCGCCAGTACACCTATGACGCCGTGTACCAGCTGACCCGCGCCACGGGCCGCGAGCAGCCCGGTCAGGTCGGTTTCGTGCCGGGTCCCGGCGGCTATCCCGAGGCAGCGATCGGCCATATCCCCGGACGAAACGATCTGCAGGCGCTGATCGCATTTGCCGAGACCTACGATTACGACGCCGCCGGCAACCTCATCGCCACGCGCCATCTGGCGGGCGCTGCGAGCTGGACGCGCCACCAGACCTGCCTGCCCGGGAGCAACCGGATCGACCGGGTCGCGCGCCCCGCCGATCCGGCAGGCGGCCCGTACAGCGGTCAGCACCAGACCGATGCTGCCGGTTACATCGTGGCGATGCCGCACCTCGGCGCGATGACGTGGGACCATGCCGGGCGATTGATCAAGGTCGATCTGCTGGGCGGTGGCACGGCGTTTTTCACCTACGACGCCGACGGCCGCCGACTGCGCAAGATCGTCGTGCGGGCCAACCAGACGATCGAGCGGGTCTATGTCGGCAGCTACGAACGCTTCCGGACCTATGCCGGCGGCGTCGATCCCGCGCTGACGACGAGCGAGCGGCTGACCGCCATCGCGGGCGACGGCGACCGCGCGTTCGCGATCGTCGACACGCGAACGGTCGGCGGACCGGCGGCGCCGCTGTTCCGCCTCCAGTTCGCCGACCTCGTCCACTCGGCGTGCGTCGTCACCGACCTGTCCGGCGACGTCGTGTCGTACGAGGAATATTTCCCCTTCGGCAGCAGCGCCTACCGCGCGGGCGACATCGATAAGCGCTATCGCTTCATCGGCCGCGAGCGCGATGAGGAAACCGGGTTTTGCTACTGCGCCAAGCGGTATCTGGCACCGTGGCTGAGCCGGTGGATCAGTCTCGATCCGCTGGGTTCGCAACGGCGCCACAATCGCTACGTCTATGCCGACAACCGGCCGACGTCGCTGACCGATCCGGGCGGCATGGAGCCGGGGAACGACGATCGGCCGACACCTCCGCCAAGCCCGACGCTGGTCGAACGTGCGCGCGCGGCTACCAACCCGGGCACCTTCCGTCTCGATCCGTCGCTGGCTGCGCTCGATCCGAACCTGGGTCGACCGGGCACATTGCCCGGGACCGGGCCGCGACTACAGCTGACGCCGCCCGCGTTCAACTTCGGTGCCGCATTCGCCTCGGCGGCATCGTCGACGACGGCGACCGACGCGAGCGACGCGGCTCCGTCCGCCGCAGTGGCCGCAGAACCCCCGCCAGCGGCACCGGTCCCACCCTACTCGCTGGGCCGGGCGATCGTGCAGGGGCTGGCGTCGCCGTTCATCGCGACGGGGCGCTTTTTCGGCGGGTTCGACTACCGACTTGCGACCATCGGCCCGGTCGCCGCAGCCGCGCACAGTTCGGGGGTCGGGACTGGGGCGCTCCTCGGCCTCGGCATGTACCGCACGCTCCAATCGGGCGGGCGCGTGACGATCGGCGCCGGAGTGCTCGCGGGCGATTCTGGCATCGGCATCTCGGCTATCGAGGGCATCCCGGCCGACCAGGCCCATGTCGGCGCAAGTCCGGGATTTTACCGGTGGCTGGAGCCGGGTCCGGTCGCGGGCGTGTCGGCGACCTACGTGCCACCGGGCAGCCGGCAGTCGTTTCGCCTCGGCATCGGCTTCACACCGAGCGCGAGCTATAATCCGTACAGCGATGCCAGCCCGCATGCCACCGGAGCCGCCGGGGCGGTCGGCGATTTCCTGCTCGATTCAGCGCTCCATTATAATCACAATTTAAAGGCCGGAAGTTTCGGTGGCGTAATCCTAGAATGGCATCTTTAGAACGTCGATAGTGAAGTAGTAGGCCGCCTCGACTTGAAAGAACCACGCGCATGCGGATCGGTGATATCGCAGTTCTCGACGTCTTCGACGCCGGGCGGCTCCATCGGATATTGTTATTCGTCGGCTTGTCGATTGACGAGGACGAGCTCGACGCAGCGTTGATCGGAGCGACCACGGTCGACGCGTTCGGCGAGTTGCAGGAGCGGCACGGCCTGCGCCGCACCGCCGAGATCGACGAGGCCGACCTCGTCGTTCTCCTCGACCTCGAAGCGAGCCTCGACGCCGCGCCGCCTCGGCCTGCGCGCGAGATCGACGCGCCGGCCAAGCCCGACGATCGCGGTGTGGTGATCGGGTCGGTCGTCGACGCCGATGGGCGACCGCTCGCCCGGGCACCGGTCGCGCTGCTCCGGATCGCCGTCCGCGGCAGCCAGCAGATCGCCCGGACGACGACGTCGAACGACGGATCGTTCCAGTTCCGCTATCATCGCCGGCCGAGCCAGAATCTGGCGGTCCGCGCGTACGATCCCACGGGGCGGCAGCTGGTCCAGTCGGCGACGACTTTCGCGGCGGCGGCGCATGTTACGATCGACCTGACCACCGCGCCCGACGGCGTGATCCGCCCGCCAGCGGAGTTCGTCACCCTTGGCACCGCCGTCGCCGCCGCGCTCGATACGACCCCGCTGACCGATCTGCGGCAGGACAAGGATCACGGCGAGCTGATGTTTCTCGCCGATGACGTCAACGTCGCGTTCGCGGCGGTCGCCGCGCTGTACGTCGCCGAACACCTCGCCGCGACCCACGACCTGTTACCGGCGACGCTGTTCGGCTTGTTCCGGCAGGGAACGCCGCCAGCACTCGCCGCGGCGCTGGGACAATTGCCCGACGCCGGGATCGATACCAGCTTTGCCGAGCAGGTGTTTGCCGGCGTGGTGACGCTGCCGTCGGCGGCCTTGGCGAAGGCGCTGACCGCGGCGATCGCCGCCAATATCCTGCCGGCCTCCTTCGCCGAACAGCTGCCGCGGCAGATCGCGCGCCTGCACGCGCTGCACACGACCGCGGTGGCGGCCGCCCCGTACGTGCGCGGCAAGACCTCGCTCGGCGAGCTGCTCGTGGCGGGCAGGGTCGCGGCGCCGGTGCAGGGCGCGTTCGTAGCGGCGTATGCCGCACACGCCGGTGCGCTCGGCCCGACATGGAAAGCGCTGCGCGCGGACGCGTCGCTGGGCAAAGCCGATCTCGCCGCGCTCAACATCGTCCTCAGCGCGGGGGAGCTCCTCGGCGGCAACGTCCGGCTGCTTCGCGACACGCAGGACCGGCTGGCGACGGGCGCGCTCGGCGGCCTGCGCGATCTGGCGCGACTCGACGAGGCCGGCTGGGTTGCGCGCATTCGCGAGGTCGACGCCGAGGCGGAGACGATCCCGCAGGTGCTGCCCGACGACCAGCCCGGCGACCGCATCACGCGGTTCGCCAAGGCGCTGCGGCAACGTTTTGCCGGCCGCTTTCCGACGACGGCGTTTCTGGGCGGCCTCGACCGTGCGGGAACCGCCGCGCCGTTTGCCGAACGCGAGAAGGTCGCCGGGTTTCTCGACGCGAACCCCCGGTTCAACTTCCGCCGGTCGAACATCGACCACTTCATCGCGCAGAACAAGGTCGAGCTGTCGCCCGCGGCGGTCGACGATCTCAAGACCATCCAGCGCCTATACCGCGTCTCGCCGCACTACGCGTCGGTCGCCGCGCTGCATCGGACCGGCCTGACCTCGGCGCAAAGCATCTACTTTAAGGGCCGCGCCCCGTTCATCAGCGAGATGAGCGAGGCGCTCGGCAGCCCGGCGATCGCGCGGACCGCCTATGCGCGGGCGCAGGTGACCTATGCCTCGGCGCTAGCGGTGTTCGGGCGCTATACGATCCCCGGCAACGGGGCGCAGATCGCCGGCCTCGCCTCGACCAAGCCCGATCCGCAAACGATTGCCGGCTTTCCCGATCTGCAGGCGCTGTTCGGTTCGCTCGACTATTTCGACTGCGAGGCGTGCCAGTCGGTCTACAGCCCGGCCGCCTATCTCGTCGACCTGCTGCAGTATCTGGCCGGGTTGGCGGCGCGGCCGGTCGCCGGCGCCGTGGCGCCGGTCGCGGCGGTGGCGACGGCGCGCGACGCCCTGCTGCTGCGCCGTCCCGACATTGCCGTCACCGCGCTCAGCTGCAACAATACGACCATCGTCATCCCGTACATCGATGTCGTCAACGAGGTGCTCGAGGCCGCCGTCGCACCGGCGGCGATCGCGCGTCCGACCCTGATCGAGACCGTCGGCAGCACCGCCGAGCGCCGCGCGTTGCCACAGGAGGTCCAGCCCGCGGTCGCCGCCGCCGCTTATGCGGCGACGACGGCGGCGATCTTTCCGATCGGCCTGCCGTTCGACGCCGATTTCGCGCGGACCGGAGCTTACATCAAGGGGCTGGGCACATCGCGCGCGGCCTTGATGCGCCTGTTCCCGGCCGCGGGCGATGCGGCGACCATCGCGGCCGTGCGGCTCGGCCTCAACCCGGCACTGCGCGCGATGATCACGACGGGCGCGGGCGCTCCGGCGGCGCGGGGG
>JBBSFF010000152.1:0-5758 GCA_038238995.1 Sphingomonadales bacterium | reverse complement strand
CGCCGCCACGCCATTCGGCGTGCGCCGCCGTTGGCGTCAGCGACAGAGTCGACAGGTCACCTGCGAACAGCACGAGGCCCAGCGCAACTCCGGTCAAGGCACGAAAACCGACTCGCATCGTCATTCTCCCAGTTAAGCGGGTATTGTGACACGGCGCGATTGTACCGGCGATGAACCAGCCGGACAGCTTCGACGGCGGTCACCCGGTCTAGCCCGACCGATCCTGATCGAGCGGGCGCCCCGGCATCGGGCGGTGCCGGGTCGGCGGTGCAATAGCGTCGATGGCCGCCAGCGCCGTGCGCCAGTCGGGCGTGAAGGGGACGGGACGGCGGCTCGTCCGGTCGACGTGGACGTGGACGAAAAACCCCTCCGCCGCCGCCTCGCGTTCGCCGGCGATGAACAGGCCGACCTCGTAACGCACGCTCGACGTCCCGACCTCGACGACGCGGACCCCGGCTTCGATCGTCTGCGGGAAGGTGACCGACTTGGCGTAGCGGCAGCCCGTCTCGACGACGACGCAGATCGTCGTGCCGCCGACGATGTCGAGCACGCCCGCATCGACGAGGTAGCCGTTCACTACCGTGTCAAACCAGCTGTAATAGACGGTGTTGTTGACGTGGCCATACGCGTCGTTGTCCATCCAGCGCGTCGCGAGGGACCGCCAGGTTCGGTAGTCGCTGCGCGGACGGAACGGAGCGCGGTCGGCCATCGCCCGCGTCAGTCTTCCATGGCTTCCATGTTGTTTTCGGCCGGGCCGCTGTCGACACCCTTGGCGCTGGTGTCGCGGTCGACGAATTCGACGACCGCCATCGGTGTCGCGTCGGAACGGCGGATGCCCGCCTTGACGATGCGGATATAGCCGCCGGGCCGGTCGGCATAACGCGGCGCAATCGTGTCGAACAGCTTGATCAGTTGGTCGTCGTCCTGCAGCCGGGCATGCGCGAGGCGGCGGTTCGACAGGCCGCCGGTCTTCGCCAGCGTGACGAGCTTTTCGACATACGGACGGATTTCGCGCGCCTTGGGCAGCGTCGTGGTGATCTGTTCGTGCTTGATTAGCGACGCCGCCATGTTCCTGAACATGGCGAGGCGGTGGCTGGTCGTGCGGCCGAGTTTGCGGTGGGCGTTACCGTGACGCATGGTCGTGTTCCTGTTCGTTCGGGCGCCGTATCAGGTACGCCGGACCTGGCCCTTGGCCCCGGGCCGTGAAGGGGTCGTTCGTTGGCAGCGCCGCGGCAAAGCCGCGTTGTCGGTCGGGTTGCACCCGCCGGCCGCGCTTGGCCGTCCCCGCACCTAAGCCGAAAACCGCAAGGGCAATTTTCGTCTTACGTGCCGGGCGGCCTACGCTAGTATTCCTGTTCCAGCTTCTTCGCCATCTCTTCGATGTTCTCCGGAGGCCAGCCGGGGATTTCCATGCCAAGCCGCAGGCCCATCGCCGACAGCACTTCTTTGATCTCGTTCAGCGACTTGCGCCCGAAGTTCGGCGTGCGGAGCATCTCGCTCTCCGACTTCTGGACGAGGTCGCCGATGTAGATGATGTTGTCGTTCTTGAGGCAATTCGCCGAGCGCACCGACAGCTCGAGCTCGTCGACCTTCTTGAGCAGATAGCGGTTGAGCGCGGCGGTGTCGTCGAGTTCGACCGGGCCGAGCGGCATGCTCGTGCCGCCGCCGTGCGAAACCGGCTGGCTGTACGCCTGCTCCTCGAAGTTGACGAACAGCGCGAGCTGGTCCTGCAGGATCTTCGCGGCGTAGGCGAGCGCGTCGTCGGGGGTCAGCGTGCCGTCGGTCTCGACCGACATCGTCAGCTTGTCATAGTCGAGCTCCTGCCCGACGCGCGTGTTCTCGACCTTGTACGACACCTGCCGCACCGGCGAGTACAGCGCGTCGACCGGAACCAACCCGATCGGCGCGTCGGCCGGGCGGTTCATCGACGCCGGGACATAGCCCTTCCCGGCTTCGATCGTCAGTTCCATGTTGAGCGTCGCGCCCTCGTCGAGCGTGCAGATCGTCAGGTCGGGGTTCATCACCTCCATGTCGCCGGTGACGGTGATCTGGCCGGCGGTGACCGCGCCGGGGCCGGTCGCGGTCAGGTTGATGCGCTTGGGCTGATCGCCCTGCATGCGGATCGCGATCTGCTTGATGTTGAGGACGATGTCGGTCACATCCTCACGCACCCCGGCGAGCGACGAGAATTCGTGAAGGACGCCGTCCATCTTGATCGCGGTGACCGCCGCGCCCTGGAGCGACGACAGCAGCACGCGACGCAGCGCGTTGCCGAGCGTCAGGCCGAAGCCGCGCTCGAGCGGCTCGGCGACGAAGGTCCCCTTGCGGCGGTGGTCCGAGCTCGGGCGGGTCTCGAGCGAGTTCGGCTTCTTGAGTTCGGTCCAATTTTTCGCAATTACTGCCACTGCTTCACCTCGGGGGCTGGGAGGCGCGTCGTCACGCATGCCTCCGTCAATTTGAAACCCGCCGGATACGTTCCCGGCGGCAAGCGGCCGTCTAGACGCGGCGGCGCTTCGGCGGACGGACGCCGTTGTGCGGGATCGGGGTCACGTCGCGGATCGCGGTGATGTTGAACCCGACCGCCTGGAGCGCGCGGAGCGCCGATTCGCGCCCCGACCCCGGACCGCGAACCTCGACCTCGAGCGTTCGGACGCCGTGTTCGGCGGCCTTCTTGCCGGCATCCTCGGCGGCCATCTGCGCGGCATAGGGGGTCGATTTGCGCGAGCCCTTGAAGCCCATCGTGCCCGCCGACGACCACGCGATCGCATTGCCCTGCGCATCGGTGATCGTGATCATCGTGTTGTTGAAGCTGGCGTTCACATGCGCAACGCCGGAAGTGATGTTCTTGCGCTCACGGCGCTTGATGCGGGCTGGTTCGCGGGCCATCGGAATATCCTGAGATTACAAAGCGTAAAGGCTGACAATGAAGCGAGGCGACGCCTCTACTTCTTCTTGCCGGCGATCGGCTTCGGCTTGCCCTTGCGGGTGCGCGCGTTGGTGTGGGTGCGCTGGCCGCGCACGGGCAGGCCGCGGCGATGCCGCAACCCCCGATAGCAGGCGAGGTCCATCAACCGTTTGATGTTCATCGCGGTCTGGCGGCGCAGGTCGCCCTCGACGGTGATTTCCTTGTCGATCATCTCGCGGATCTGGAGGACTTCGCTGTCGGTCAGGTCCTGGACGCGGCGGTCGCGCGGCATTTCCAGCTTCGTGACGATACCGAGCGCCTTGGTCCGGCCGATGCCGTGGATGTACGTGAGCGCAATCTCGACGCGCTTGTTGGTCGGGATGTTGACCCCCGCGATACGTGCCACAGATATTTCTCCCAAGCTCCACAGGGCGGCTGGGCGCGCGCCCCATCTCAAAGCACCGGTCGCCAGGGCGACCACTTCATAACGAACGACCGGCGCGCCAAAGGGTGTGCCGACCTGACTTCCGGTTAAACGGAATGGGGGTGCTAAGCAGCGAATCCCCAATAGTCAAGCGCAACTTCGCGCACCGCGCCCGCGAGCGACTATTCCGGTACGAGCACCGCTTCGATCGCGGCGGTAACGTGCGCCATGTCGGCCATGCCGTCGACCCGGGCGACGAGGTCGCGCGCGTCGTAATACGGCAGGATCGGCGCGGTCTTGGCGCGATATTCCGCCATCCGCGTCCGCACCGTTGCGGCATTGTCGTCGGGGCGGCGCTTGAAGTCGTGGCTGCCGCAGACGTCGCAGGTGCCCGCAACCTTGGGCAGCTTGTAGCGGTCGTGATACCCTTCGCCGCACTTTGCACAGGTGAACCGCCCGGTGATCCGGTCGACCAATGCGTCCTCGTTGACCTCGAGCTCGATGACGTGGTCGAGCCGGAGCCCCTTGGCGGTCAGCATCGCATCGAGCGCCTCGGCCTGGACCTGGGTCCGCGGATAGCCGTCGAGGGTAAACCCCGCGCGCGCGTCGGCGGCGTCGAGCCGGTCGGACAGGATGCCGTTGACGATTTCGTCGCTGACGAGTTCGCCCGCGTCCATAACCGCCTTCGCCTGCAAGCCGACCGGAGTTCCAGCGGCGACGGCCGCGCGAAGCATGTCGCCGGTCGACAGCTGGACCATGTGCCGGTCGCGCTCGAGGCGGCTCGCCTGAGTGCCCTTGCCGGCCCCCGGCGGCCCGAGCAGGATGATATTCACACGGGGGTTCCCGCGCACTGTCGGTCGGTCAACGGCGATTTCCCCTCAGCTTGGACTTCTTGATCAGTCCTTCGTACTGATGGGCTAGCAGATGTGATTGAATCTGCGCAACCGTATCCATCGTAACGTTGACGATGATGAGCAGCGACGTGCCGCCGAAACTCGCCGCGATCCCCACCTTCGAGGTCAAAAGCTCGGGCAGGATGCAGATGACCGTCAGATACGCCGCGCCGATGACGGTGATCCGCGTCAGGACGTAATCGAGATATTCGCTCGTCCGCACGCCGGGGCGGATCCCGGGGATGAAGCCGCCGTATTTCTTGAGGTTCTCCGCCGTCTCCTCGGGGTTGAAGACCACCGCGGTATAGAAAAAGCTGAAGAAGATGATCCCCGCCGCGTACAGCGCCATGTAGAGCGGCGCGCCGCGCTGCAGCTGGGTCGTCACCGTCAACAGCCAGTCGGGGCCGTTGCCGCCCTTGCCGAGGAACTGCGCGACGGTCAGCGGCATCAGCAGCAGCGACGAGGCGAAGATCGGCGGGATGACGCCGCTGGTGTTGATCTTCAGCGGCAGGAACGAGCTGTCGCCCTGGTACTGCCGCGTGCCGACCTGGCGCTTGGGGTACTGGATCAGGATCTTCCGCTGCGCGCGCTCCATCACGCAGATGAACGCGATCGTGCCGAGCCCAAGCACCGTCACGAGCAGGACGAAGCCGAGCGAGATCGCGCCGGTCCGGGTCTGTTCGAACAGCTGCCCGACCGAGATCGGCAGGCGGCTGACGATGCCCGCCATGATAATCAGCGAAATGCCGTTGCCGATGCCGCGGCTGGTGATCTGCTCGCCGAGCCACATCAGGAACATCGTCCCGCCGATCAGCGTGATGACGGTCGAGATGCGGAAGAACCAGCCGGGGTCGATGACCGCGGCGATGCCCTGCCCCGCGCCCCAGCCCTCGAGCCCGACGGCGATGCCGTAACCCTGGATCGCGGTCAGCAGCACGGTGCCGTAGCGGGTATATTGGTTGAGCTTCTTGCGCCCGGTTTCGCCTTCTTTCTTGAGGGTCATCAGCGACGGCACGAGGCTCGTCATCAGCTGGATGATGATCGACGCGGTGATGTACGGTGTCACGCCGAGCGCGATTAGCGACATCCGCTGGAGCGCGCCGCCCGAGAACATGTTGAAGAAATCGAGGACGCCGCCCTGGGTGCGGGCGAACAGCGAGTTCAACGCTTCTGGGTCGATCCCCGGCAACGGCACGAACGACACGAGGCGGAACACGATCAGCGCGCCAAGGGTGAACCATAGTCGCTTCTTGAGTTCGGTCGCCTTACCGAAGTTCGCCAGACTGAGGCTGGCGGCGAGCTGCTGTTGTTGCGCTGAAGACGCCATGTACGATCCTGACTGTCGGCGACCCCCCCGAGGGCCGGTCGTGTGCCGATGCTAGATAGGCGCGGCGACGCTCCCTACCAACTCCGAAATGTCATCCCAGCGCAAACGGGAACCCACCAACGGTTTGCGGAAGCCCGGGATGCGCTTTCGCGGGGATGATAGACGAGAACTTTAGCCCTTTGCCTTCGCGGCGCGCGCAGCCGCACGGG
>JBBSFF010000151.1:0-5760 GCA_038238995.1 Sphingomonadales bacterium | reverse complement strand
GATGACGACAATCGACCCCGCTGCCCTTGTGACCGACCCGTCGCCACTTGCCGACACACTGATTGAGCGAAACGAGCAGGTCCACGGGGTCTTCAAGGCGCTGGCAGCGCTGCGGCCTGCGCATGCCCAAGCCATCCGCAACATCTATTATCTCGGTTTGTCATACGACGAGCTGTCACAGCGCGACGGCATTCCGCTACCCACGCTGAAAAGCTGGGTTCGTCGTGGGCTGTTGCAGATGCGATTCATCTTGGACGCACCAACTTGTAATGACGTGCCGTCCCGTTAACGATCTAAACCAAACTTAGGTCGCCCGGAAACGAATCAGCCGCGAAGGGCCGGTAGAATGAGCTGCCCCCGGTCTTGTGGACACGAGGTTAAGCTACAACCGCCTGCTTCTCGAAGTCCATGGGGCTGAGATAGCCCAGGGTCGAGTGCCGGCGGGTCGGATTGTAGAAGCGCTCGATGTAGTCGAACACCTCGGCCTTGGCGTGATTGCGCGTGCGGTAGATTTTACGGGCGACGCGCTCGGTCTTCAGCGAGGAGAAGAAGCTCTCCATCGCCGCGTTGTCCCAGACGTTGCCCGACCGGCTCATCGAGCAGGTGACGCCGTTGTCGGCCATCAGCCGCTGGAACTGCTCGCTGGTGTATTGGCTGCCCTGGTCGGAGTGATGGAGCAAGGCGTCGGGCTTGCCCCGGCGCCAGATCGCCATGATCAGCGCGTCGGTGACGAGCTGCGCCGTCATTGTGTCGCTCATCGACCAGCCGACGACGCGCCGCGAGAACAGGTCGATGACGGCCGCGACGTACAGCCAGCCCTCGGCGGTCCAGATGTAGGTGAAGTCGGCGACCCATTTCTTGTTCGGCGCGTCGGCGGTGAACTGGCGATCGAGCACGTTGCCGGCGATCACCGACCGCTCGCCGTCGTCCTTGGGCAGCCCGCGCCGCCGCGGGCGCGCCTTCAGCGCCTGCTGGCGCATCAACCGTTCGACGCGATGCAGGCCACATGACAGGCCTTCGGCCAGAAGATCGTGCCACACCCGCCGGGCACCGTATGTCCGGTAGCTGCCGATGAAGCTCGCCCGCACCTTCGCGCCGAGCATCTCGTCACTCCGCGTCCGCGCGCTCGGCGCGCGTGTCAGCCAGGCATGAAAGCCACTGCGCGAGACACCGAGCGCCCCGCAAAGCCATGACACCGGCCAGATCCCCCGGTGCTTCGCGATGAAGGCGAACCTCATATCGAGTCCCTCGCGAAGTAGGCGGCCGCTTTTTTTAGGATGTCGCGCTCCGCTTTCAGCTTCGCGTTCTCCCGGCGCAGCCACTCAAGCTCCTGGCTCTCGGGCTTCAACTGACCGTGCCCGGGAAACGCCGACCCCGGATCGGCCGCCAACTCGACTACCCACTTGCGCAGCACGTTCACATGCAGGTCGAGATCGCGGGCAGCCTGCACCGCCGTCACCCCGCGTTCCCGCACCAGCTTCACCGCCTCGAGCTTGAACTCCCGGCTAAATCGTCGTCGTTGCATCATACCCTCCAGCTCCATGAAACACCTTATCTCGGTGTCCACGAAACCGGGGGCAGCTCAGACCGAGCGGCTGACGTGGAACGACCCCGCGTGGAGCATCGGGGTCGAGTGGTGGACCTACGTCGGCTTCGCGCTGATCGTCCCGGTCCTGCGGCACCGGCTCGAACCGACGCTCGTCGCGGTCGTGGTCGGCTGCCCGCTGCTCCTCCTCGCGGTCGGCCCTGCCGGCATCAACGTGACGTGGGACTGGGGGCTGATCCGCTGCATCTACGGCTTCGCCCTCGGCGTCCTCGGCTGGGCGGTCTGGCGGCGCGAGGGCCGGGCCACCGACGCTCGCCCCCGCCTGTGGACGGTCCTCGAACTTGCAACGCTGGCGGCGAGCGTCGGCTTTGTCATGACGACCGGCGCCTCGCGCTGGAACCTGCTCGGGCCGCCGGTGTTCGCCGGGGCGGTCCTCGTCTTCGCCCATGAGCGCGGGCGGGTCAGCCGGTTGCTGGCGACCCCGCCGCTCCTGCTGCTCGGGGCGGTCAGCTACTCGATCTACATGCTGCACAGCTTCGTTCAGGCGCGCAGCGACGACATCCTCAAGGTCGTCGAGCGACTGACGGACTATCCGCTGACCTCGACCGGCGTCCAGAACGGCATCGCGTACCGCCTCGTCGGGGCGACGCCGGCGCAGGGGACGGTCTTCACCGGCGTCATGCTCGTCGCGGTCGTCGGCCTGAGCTATGTCACCTACCGGCTGGTCGAGCTGCCGGGCCAGCGCTGGACGCGCGAGCGGCTGGCGCGGGCCCCGCTCGCGGACCCCGGCCCCACCCGGTAGACCCCCGCCGCGCGACCGGCTATCCCGAACGCCGACCCTCGCCCCGTGAGACCCCGCCATGACCGACCCCGCGCCCTATACCGTTTCCGGCGCGACCGGCGACTGGGAGATCGTCGTCGGGCTCGAGGTCCACGCCCAGGTCACCGCCCGGTCGAAGCTGTTCTCCGGCGCCGCCGCAAGCTTCGGGGCCGAGCCGAATACCCAGGTCAGTCTCGTCGACGCGGCGATGCCCGGGATGTTGCCGGTCCTCAACGGCGAGTGCGTCCGCCAGGCGGTGCGAACCGGTCTGGCACTCGACGCGGAGATTCACCGCTTCTCCCGGTTCGACCGGAAGAACTACTTCTACGCCGATCTACCGCAGGGGTACCAGATCAGCCAGTTATATCACCCGATCGTCGGCGAGGGGTATCTCGACATCGAGCCCGACGGCGAGGCCCCCAAGCGCGTCGGCATCGAGCGTATCCACCTCGAACAGGACGCCGGCAAGTCGGTCCACGACGGTCATGCGACGATGACTTATGTCGACCTGAACCGTTCCGGTTGCGCGCTGATGGAAATAGTGTCCAAGCCCGATCTCCGCTCGCCGGCGCAGGCTGGAGCCTATGTCCGCGGGCTCCGCTCGCTCCTCCGCTACGTCGGCAGCTGCGACGGCAACATGGAGGAGGGGTCGATGCGCGCCGACGTCAACGTCAGTGTCCGCAAAGCGGGAAACCCGTTCGGCACGAGAACAGAGACCAAAAACGTCAATTCGGTGCGCTTCGTCATGGCGACGATCGAGCTCGAGGCGCGCCGCCAGGTCGACGTGCTCGAAGCCGGGGGCACGATCGTCCAGGAAACCCGGCTATTCGACCCCGACCGAATGGAAACCCGGTCGATGCGGTCGAAGGAGGACGCGCACGACTACCGCTATTTCCCCGACCCCGACCTGCTGCCGCTGACGCTGACCGAGGCGTTCGTCGACGACTGCCGCGCGAGCCTCCCCGAGCTGCCGACCGCGAAGCGCGCGCGCTTCGAAGCCACGCTCGGCATGACCGCGTACAACGCCGCCGTGCTGACCGCCGAGAAGGAGACGGCGGACTATTTCGAGGCGCTGCTCGCCGCGCTCGGCGACCCCGCGCTGGCGGCGCGCGCGTCGAACTGGGTGACGTCGGACCTGTTCGGCGCATTGAAGCGGCTTGGCCGCGACATCGCCGACAGCCCGGTATCCCCGGCGGCGGCGGCGGAACTGCTCGCGCTCAGCGCCGACGGCACGCTGTCGGGCCCGCTCGTCAAGCAGGTGTTCGAGATCATGCTCGACACCGGCGAGGGCGCGGGCGCGATCGTCGAAGCGCGCGGCCTGCGCCAGACGAGCGACACCGGCGCGATCGACGCGGCGATCGCCGCGATCCTCGCTGCCAACCCCGACAAGGTCGCCGACTACCGCGGCGGCAAGGACAAATTATTCGGCTTCTTCGTCGGCCAGACGATGCGGGCGATGGGCGGCAAGGCCAACCCGGCGGTGGTCAACGACCGCCTGCTGGCCCGGCTCGCGGGGTAGGCCGGGGCGAAGGTCACACAACTTCGCACGGCGACCGGGTTTTTCACCACCGTGCAGCGCGGGAATGGCCGGAAGTTCACTAACTTCACACGAACGCGCCGGTTTTGCACGCCCTCCGCCCCGCGTCGTCATCCACGCGAAAGCGGGGACCCATCTCCAGCGGCGGGAGACGGGTCGCCCGCTTCCGCGAGGATGACGGTGCCGATGCGATACGGCGTTAGTCCCGCCGGCTCGCGGCGCTGGTCCCGGAGTGAAAGTCACACAACTTCGCACGGCGACCGGGTTTTTCACCGCCGTGCAGCGCGCTGGCGATCGAAATTCGCGACGGTCACACCGAATGCACGGGCGCGCATGGCCCGCGACGATGACGATACCCACGATGAGAAAGAGCAGGTGTCGGCGAAACCATTTGCCGACTCGCACCCGGTCATACGCCACCGGCGGGGATGTAGGACAGCTCTTGGCGCGAAGCCCGCCGCGACATCGCCGCCCCATAGGCGACCCGGCAAAGGCCGACGAAGCACCGGTTAGACGACCGCCCAATCACGTCGGCGATACCCCTGCGCCCACAGCAGCGCGGTCAGGTCGCCCACCTTAACCGCCGCGTCGGCGGCCGCCGCCGCCGCCGGCTTCGCGTGATAGGCGACGCCGAGCCCGGCCGCGACGAGCATCGGGATGTCGTTCGCCCCGTCGCCGACCGCGAGCGTGTCGGGCAGCGGCACGCCCGCGCCGCCCAACTCGGCGCGCTTGGTCGCGGCGTCGACGATCGGACGCGCGACCGCCCCGGTGAGGACGCCGTCGGCGACGAGCAGGCGGTTGGCGACGATCCGGTCGAAGCCAAGCTCCGCCCCTACCGGCCCGGCGAACGCGGTGAAGCCGCCCGAGACGAGGATCGTCCGTGCACCGTGCCGCGCCATCGTCGCGACGAGCACCTTCGCGCCGGGCATCAGCCGCACGCGTTCGGCGCGGCAGCGGTCGATGACGCCCGCCTCGATCCCGGCGAGCAGCGCGACGCGCGCATCGAGCGCCGCGGCGAAATCGAGGTCGCCGCGCATCGCGGCCTCGGTGATCGCCGCGACCTGCGGCTTCAACCCGGCATAGTCGGCAAGCTCGTCGATGCACTCGCATTGGATCAGCGTCGAATCCATGTCGGCGATCAGCAGCCGCTTGCGGCGAAGCGAGTCGGCGGGCTGGACGACGATGTCGACCGCCGGCAGTGCGGCGTCGAGCGCGGCGCGCGCGGTCGGCTGGTCGAGCCCGGTCACGAGCAGGTCGCACGCATCGCCCGCGTCGAGCCACGCCGCTGCCCCCGGCTCCCCACCGACCCCACGCAGCGCATCGCTTGCCGTCGCGAGGTCGCCCGGCGACAAGGCACCAGCGGCGATCAGCGTCGCGAGGAGCATCGGGATTTCCTTCGATCGGCCAACGGTGATCGTTATCGCGGGGCCGACCGCGGCGGGCAAGTCGGCGGTGGCGATGGCCCTCGCGCAGGCGTGCGGCGGCACGCTCGTCAACTCCGACGCGAGCCAGGTCTACGCCGACCTCCGCATCCTGAGCGCATGCCCGTCGGCGGCCGACGAAGCCGCGGTACCGCATCGCCTCTACGGCGTGCTCGACGGCGCGGCGGCGTGCGACGCGGCGCGCTGGGCGGGGCTGGCGCGCGCCGCGATCGCCGACGTCCTTGCCGAGGGACGGGTGCCGATCGTGACGGGGGGGAGCGGGATGTACCTGCGGACGCTGCTCGACGGCATCGCCCCGGTCCCGCCGATCGACCCTGCGGTTCGCGCCGAAGTCCGCGCGATGGCCCCGGCGGCGGCGCAGACCGCGCTCGCCGCGCTCGACCCGGATTTCGCCGCGACCGATCCGCAGCGCGTC
>JBBSFF010000150.1:0-5790 GCA_038238995.1 Sphingomonadales bacterium | reverse complement strand
TTGGCGACGGCGTTGGCGACCGTCGTCTGCGTTTCGGCGGCGAAACCGATCACGAGGCGCGGGCGGTTCGTCGCGTGGCCGAGCGTGGCGAGGATGTCGGGGTTTTCGACGAGATCGATGCGCGGCATCCCCGCCGCCTTCTTGAGCTTGTCGGGCGACGGCATCACCCCCCAGTCGGCGACGGCGGCGACGAGCACCGCCGCATCGGCGGGCATCGCCGCCTCGACCGCGACCGCCATCTGCCGCGCGGTTTCGACATCGACGCGGGTGCATCCCGGCGGCGTCGGCAGTCCGACCGGCCCGGCGACGAGCGTCACCGTCGCGCCGAGATCGGCGAGCGCGGCGGCGATCGCGAACCCCTGCTTTCCCGACGACCGGTTGGCGAGATAGCGGACGGGATCGATCGGCTCGTGCGTCGGCCCGGCTGTGACGACGACGTGCTTGCCCATCAGCGGCTTGGGGCCGAAGTGCGCGGCGATCGCCGCCATGATCAATGGCACCTCGGGGAGGCGACCGGGGCCGAAATCGCCGCACGCCATCAGCCCGACATCGGGATCGAGCACCGCGACCCCGTCGGCGCGCAGCGTCGCGACGTTGCGCCGCACCGCCGGGTGCGCCCACATCCGCACGTTCATCGCGGGTACGGCGAGAACCGGCGTGTCGGTCGCGAGCAGCAATGTCGTCGCGAGATCGTCGGCATGGCCGTTCGCCATCCGCGCGAGCAGGTTCGCGGTCGCCGGGCAGACGACGATTAGGTCGGCCGAGCGGCTGAGTTCGATGTGGCCCATCTCGGCCTCGTCATCGAGGTCGAACAATTCGGAGTGAACCTTCGCCCCTGCCAGCGCCCCGAGCGCGAGCGCGGTTACGAAGTGCGCGCCGCCCGCGGTCAGCACCGGGGTTACGCTCGCCCCCGCGCGACGCAGCGATCGGACGAGCTCGAGCGCCTTGTGCGCGGCGATGCCGCCGCCGACGATAAGGAGGATGCGTTTACCCTGCATCCCCCTCATCTAGCCGCGCGCTCGTCTACATCAAAGCGCGACGTCGTGCGTTGTCGCGCTATAGGGTGACGTGGATGACGTTATCGTCCTTCGGCGGTGTCTGGGTGATGTTCGCCTTCGCGACCTTGACGAGCATCGCCAACTTGCCCGGCGAGTCCCAGATCGTCGCGTGCGCAGGCGTGACGTGGATCAGGCCGGTCGTCGGGGCGTCGGGGCCCTCCGGCATCCACGCCTCGGCGAACGGGCTCCACAATTGCTTCTGCTTCGCCGGATCGCGGACGATCCGCGCGGTACCGGTAACCGACACATATTTGTTCGACGACGAGTTGGCGAAGGCGAGGTTGACGTGGGCGTCGTCCTTGATCTCCTTCGTCTTGTCGCTGTCGATCCGGGTGATGAACCAGATATCGCCCGCCGCCTTGTCGACATACGCGCTCATCGGGCGGCTTTCGAGGCCGTTCGGCGTCTCGGTCGTCAACATCGCGACGCGAAGGTCGTCGATGATATCCCAGAATTTGGTCGCGTCGTCGGTCATGCGCTTATCCTTTGGCGGAGCGGCCGAGCCGCGGGAATGGCCGAAAGACGCGCGATCGTTTCGGCTGGTTCCATCGCACCATCGTCGCGGACGCCCGCCGACAAATAAATCTAAGTGGTACGGAACCGTGCCCGCCCCCGCCCGTTAGAGAAGCCGGACAGCGGTATGTGCCCCCCCGCTCCCGCTGTCCTCCCAAGGGTCCGGTCGTATCATCCCCCCGAATATGGCCGGACCCGAAAATTCCCGACCCGCGACCCCCCCCCGGTCGCGGGTCTTTTTCTGTCGAGCGGTGCGCGCGGTCAGCCGACGGCAGGCAGAGTCGCCGCAACACGCGCGCGTTTACGCTCACTAAACCAGATGCCGACGATCGACGCTTCGTAAAGCGCGATAAGTGGGATCGCGAGCAGGCACTGCGACGCGACGTCGGGCGGCGCGAGTACCGCGGCGACGACGAACGCCCCGACGATCGCATAGCGCCGCCCCGCCTTAAGTTGCGTCCTCGTGACGATGCCGGCGCGTTCGAGCAGCATCAACAGAATCGGGAGCAGGAAAGAAATGCCGAACCCTGCGATGAAGTGCATGATCAGCGACAAATAACTGTCCATCGTCGGCAAGGCCGTCTGGGTGAAGCCGGAGCCGGCGATGTCGATCTTGTAGCCGAGCAGAAAGCGGAACGAGATCGGCGCGACAACGTAATATGCGAGCGCCGCGCCCATCGTGAACAACACCGGGGTCATGATCAGGAACGGCAGGAACGCGCGCTTCTCGTTCTTGTACAGGCCCGGCGCAACGAACGCCCAGATCTGGTTGGCGATGATCGGGAAGGCGAGGCAGATCGCCGCGAACGCCGCGACCTTTACCTGGACGAAGAACGCCTCGTACAGCTTGGTGAAGATCAGCTGGGTGTGCGCCCCCGGCCCTTCGGCGCGGACGAGCGGTTGGACGAGGAACGCGAAGATTGCTTTCGACTGGGTGAAGGCGATGCCGAACGCGACAACGATCGCGACGAGGCTGGTCAGGAGCCGCTTCCGCAGCTCGACCAAATGCTCCATCAACGGCGCCTTGCTGTCGTCGAGCTCACTCATGGCTGGGCGGCGCGGCGGGTTCGATCGGCATCACCGGTTCGGCGGTCTCGGCGTGCGCGAGCATCGCGGTCGGCGACGGGCGTGGCCCGGTCATCATCGCGGCATCCGGCGGCTCGGGCGCATCATCGGCGTGCGCCGCCACGGGCGCGTCATAGGCGTGCGCCGCGACCGGCGCGTCATAGGCGTGCGCCGCGACCGGCGCGTCATAGGCGTGCGCCGCGACCGGCGCGACGGTTGTCGCCGCCATAATGTCGGCGTTCTGCTGCGCCCATTGCTTCTGCATTTCCTCGAGCTCGGCCTCGCGCATCATCGTGTCGAAGCCGCTGCGCAGGTGGCGCGTCATCGCCCGCCCGCGCCCGACCCAGCCGCCGACCAGCCGCATGACGCGCGGCAGGTCCTTCGGGCCGATCACGAGCAGCGCGACGACCGCGATCAGCAGGAATTCGGTGGAGTCGATGCCGAACATCGGACGCGGTCCGTTCGTTTAGCTCCGGGGAACCTCGTCGCGGACCGGCGCGGGCGGCACGGCGACCGGCGGCGCGATGTGCGGCGGAGCATACGCCGGCGGCGGCGGGTAGGCAGGCGGCGTGCCGTCATCGGCCAGCCCCTTCTTAAAGCTGTTGATGCCTTTGGCCATGTCGCCCATCAGATCCGAAATCCGCCCGCGCCCGAACAGCAGGATGACGAGGAGGATGACGATGAACCAGTGGACGAGGCTTAACGAACCCATGATGTGACACTCCGGACCAGCCCCTGCAGGGCTCTAACGTTCGCTATGTAGGCCACCCCCCGCGAAATCGCCAGCGGAAGCACCCGACGGCGGGGCGCGGTCGAGCAGCCCGGACGCGCGCAGGTCGGCGATGCCCGGCAGGTCGCGGCGATCGGCGAGGCCGAAGTCGGCGAGGAACCCCGGGGTCGTCGCGAACTGGAGCGGGCGGCCCGGCGATTCGCGGCGTCCGGCGGGGTGGACCCACCCCGCCGCCATCAGCACGTCGAGCGTTCCCGGCGACACCGTGACGCCGCGGATATCCTCGATTTCGGCGCGGGTCGCAGGTTCGTGATAGGCGACGATCGCCAGCGTCTCGACCGCGGCGCGCGATAGCTTGCGCGGGGCCGTGCGCGTCCGGCGGAGAACGTGACCGAGGTCGGGGGCGGTCTGAAACAGCCAGCGCCCGCCGCGCTCAACGAGGACAATGCCCCGCGGGGCGTAGCTTTCGGCGAGGTCGGCGAGCGCGGCGGCGACATCACCCGCTGCGGTGACATGCCGCGTGATCTCGGCGACCGTCACCGGCGCATCGGCAGCGAAAACGATCGCCTCGACTTCGCGGATCAGCCCGGGATCGGTCATCCCCATTCCTAGTCGCCATTCCCGCCCGCGTTCGCGAGGATGACGGTGTGAGGGGGCAGCGGAATCACCGCGCGCACCAGCAGCGGCGCAAACGCGTCGGCCTGCGCGAGGTCGGTCCGCCCCTGCCGCGTCAGTTCGAGCGCGGCGAGGAAGGTGCTCGCCAGCGCCGATCGGCGGTACGCCTCGTCGGGCGCGGAGGGCAGATATGCGCTTAGATCGGTCCAGTCGCGCGCGCCGCCGACCAGCCGCGCCAACCGTTCGAGCGCTTCGTCGAGCGCCAGCACGTCGCGGCGGACGATGCTGTACTCCGGCCGCTCGCGCCGCCGGACGATCCCGCCATACGCGCTCAGCACGTCGTACAGGTGGCATTCGAAGGTCCTGCTCGCGACGAGCCGCAACCCCTCGGGCGCGACGCGACGGAAGGTATCGTGGCCCGCGCGGTCGCGCGCGAGCAGCCGCGCGCCCGCCTCGCGCATCGCATCCAAGCGCTGCAGCTGGAATTGCAGCCGCAACGCGAGATCGTGTGGATCGGGATCGGCCTGCGGGTCGGGCGGCAGCAGCAGACACGATTTTAGATAGGCGAGCCACGCCGCCATCACGAGATAATCGGCGGCGAGTTCGAGCCGCAGGTCGCGCGCATCGGCGATGAAGGCGAGATACTGGTCGACGAGCGCGAGGATCGAAATCGCCTTGAGGTCGACCTTCTGCGCCCGCGCGAGCCCGAGCAGCACGTCGAGCGGCCCTTCCCAAGCGCCGAGCGCGAGCGTCAGCGTGTCGGGCGGCGCGCGCACCGGAGCGTCGAAATCGTCAGCCATAGGCGAGCAGCGCGTCGCGCTTCGCGGTCAGGTCGGCGATCGACATCTCGCGCGGCGGGACCGCCCACAGCATCGCCGCGCCGAGCCGGGCGGTCGCCTCGTGGCTGATCGGCGGGGCCGCCCCCGCGACCTCCTCCATCTCCGCCAGCACCCCCGAACAGTGGAGCGCGATATCGCATCCGGCGGCAAGGCACCCGCTCGTCCGTTCGGCGAACGTGCCGCCGAGCGCCCGCATGCCGAGGTCGTCCGACATCAACAGCCCGTCGAAGCCGATGTCGCGGCGGATCGTCTCGCCGATCACTTTGGTCGACAGCGTCGCGCAATGGTCGGGGTCGAGCGCGGAATAGACGATGTGGGCGGTCATCGCCATCGGCGCGACGTTGAGCGAACGGAACGGCTCGAAATCGACCGCGAGTTCGTCGCGGGTCGCGGCGACCACCGGCAGGCCGAGGTGGCTGTCGATCGTCGCGCGGCCGTGCCCCGGGATATGCTTGACCACGCCGATCACCCCGCCGCCGCGCAGGCCGTCGAGCGTCGCCTTGCCGAGCGCGGCGACGCGCATCGGCTCGTCGCCGTAGCTGCGGTCGCCGATGATGTCGTGCCCATCGGGCGAACGAACGTCGAGCAGCGGCAGGCAGTTCACCGTCACGCCCGCGTCGCGCAGCGTCAGCGCGAGCACGAGCGCGTTGAGCCGCGCCGCCTCGATCGCGGTGACGGGGGCGACATCGTACAACGCGCCGAAGCGCGCGGCGGGCGGGAATTCGGCCCAGACCGGCGGCTTCATCCGCGCGACCCGCCCGCCTTCCTGGTCGATCAGGATCGCCACGTCGCGCTGCACCAGTTCGCGCAACGCATCGGTCAGCGCGAGCATCTGGTCGGGATCGACGCAGTTGCGCGCGAACAGGATGAACCCGGCGGGGTCGAATTCGCGGAACAGCGCGATCTCGTCGGCGCTCAGCACCGACCCCGACAGGCCGAGGAACAACGGGGTCATCGGCTTACTCCGCCC
>JBBSFF010000149.1:0-5866 GCA_038238995.1 Sphingomonadales bacterium | reverse complement strand
CTCCTCGCCTTCGGCGAAGACGATGCGTTTGGCCGGCCCCGACTGCAGGGCGGCGGAAATCTGCTGCAGAAAGCCGGCGGTGGGATCGACGCGCCGCGCCAGGCTGTGGCGATAGGCGTCCATGTCGAGGATCGGCGAGCGGGCCACGCCGGTGTCCATGGCCGCCTGGGCGATGAAGGGTGGAATGTAGTGGATCAGCCGCGGGTCGAAGGGCGTGGGAATGATGTACTGCGGGCCGAACTTCAACTGCATGCCGTGATAGGCCGCCGCCACCTCGTCGGGCACGTCCTCGCGGGCCAGGGCCGCCAACGCCTTGGCGGCGGCGATCTTCATCTCCAGATTGACCCGCCGGGCGCGCACGTCCAGGGCGCCGCGGAAGATGTAGGGAAAGCCCAGGACATTGTTGACCTGGTTGGGATAGTCCGAACGGCCGGTGGCGACGATAGCGTCGGGGCGCACCGCGTGCACCTCCTCCGGCGTGATCTCCGGGTCGGGGTTGGCCATGGCGAAGACGATCGGCTTGGCCGCCATGGTCGCGATCATCTCCTGGGTCACCGCCCCCTTGGCCGAGAGGCCAAGGAACACGTCGGCGCCCTTCATGGCGTCGGCCAGGGTGCGCGCGTCGGTCTCGACCGCGTGGGCGGATTTCCACTGGTTCATGCCGGTCTCCCGGCCGCGATAGATCACCCCGGTCATGTCCACGGCCATGCAGTGATCTGGGCGCACACCCATGGCCTTGAACAGATCGAGCGAGGCGATGCCGGCCGCGCCGGCGCCGCACAACACCACCTTGATGTCCTCCAGGCGCCGGCCGGTGATGGCGCAGGCGTTGATCAGGCCGGCCGCCGAAATGATCGCGGTGCCGTGCTGGTCGTCGTGGAATACCGGAATGTTCATCCGCTCCTTGAGCGTGGTCTCGATGATGAAGCACTCGGGGGCCTTGATGTCCTCGAGGTTGATCCCGCCGAAGCTCGGCTCCATCAGCTCGACCGCGTCGATGAAGCGGTCGACGTCCTCGGTCTTGAGCTCGAGGTCGATCGAATCGATGTCGGCGAAGCGCTTGAACAGCACCGCCTTGCCCTCCATCACCGGCTTCGACGCGAGCGCGCCGAGGTTGCCCAAGCCCAGGATCGCGGTGCCGTTCGAGATCACCGCGACGAGGTTGCCCTTGATCGTATAGTCGTACGCAGCATCGGGGTCGGCAGCGATCGCCAGTACCGGAATCGCGACGCCGGGCGAGTAGGCAAGGCTCAGGTCGCGCTGCGTCGCCATCGGCTTCGACGCGATGATCTCGATCTTGCCCGGACGCCCGCCCGAATGGAACAGCAGGGCTTCGCGGTCGAACGCCGGGCCGCTGGTTTCTTCGGTCATGCTCGTTCCTTCGCTGTGACCGGACCCTATAGGCGCGGGTCGGCGAGCGGCAAGCGGTGATCGGACGCGGGAACGCGCGAGTACTCCGTCGCGGGAGCGCGCGCGCCGATGCCCCGGCGGACATGGGAGTGTCCGTCGGGGTCTTGTTCGTTCCCTCGCTCCGGCGGGCGCAACTCGGCTGTGTCATCGTTCCGAGTCCCCGACCCCTCTCCGAAGGGGAGGAGAGGCAGCGACGTCGGGGATGACGACCGCCGCCCCACCGCCTAAGCACGACACCATGACCGACGCCCCCGTCGCCGCATCGCCGATGATGGCGCAATATCTGAGCATCAAGGCGCAGGCGGCGGGGTGCCTGTTGTTCTTCCGCATGGGCGATTTCTACGAACTGTTCTTCGACGATGCGGTCAGGGCGGCGGCGACGCTCGACATCGCGTTGACCGCGCGGGGCACGCACAATGACGCGCCGATTCCGATGTGCGGCGTCCCGGTCCACGCCGCCGAGGCGTATCTGATGCGGCTGATCCGCGGCGGCCACCGCGTCGCGATCGCCGAGCAGATCGAGCCTCCTGCCGAGGCAAAGAAGCGCGGGGCCAAGAGCGTCGTCGCGCGCGCGATCGTCCGCGTTGTGACGCCGGGGACGCTGACCGAGGACACGCTGCTCGATGCGCGGCGGAGCAATTATCTCGCGGCAGTCGCGCCCATTGCGGGGGCGGTCGGGGTCGCGTGGTGCGATGTGTCGACCGGGGCGTTCCGGACACTGTCGACGACGCCCGACGGGCTCGACGCCGAGCTGGCGCGGATCGCCCCCGCCGAGGTGCTCGCGCCCGAGGGGTGGGTCGGCGCGGCGACGCTCCGTCCGGCGGGCGAGTTCGACTCGCGCGCGGCAAACAAGCGGCTGTGCGACCGCTTCGAAGTCGCGACACTCGACGGCTTCGGTAGTTTCGCGCGCGAGGAGGTAGCGGCGGCGGGCGCGCTGCTCGCGTATCTCGACGCGACCGGTGCGGGCGCGCTACCACTGCTCACCCCGCCGGTGCCGTCGCCGCCGGGCGGGATCATGGCGATCGACGCGGCGACGCGGTCGAGCCTCGAGATCAGCCGCAGCGTCGCCGGAGTGCGCGCCGGCAGCCTGCTCGATGCGGTCGATTTGACGGTGACCGGAGCAGGCGCGCGGATGCTTGCCGACGACCTCGCCGGGCCGCTGACCGACGCGGGGGCGATCGGCGAACGGCTCGACCTCGTCGCGTGGTTGGCCGGACTCGCGGTGTTGCGCGGGCGGACGCGCGATGCGCTCAAGGCGGGGGCCGACCTCGAACGCGCGCTGTCGCGGCTCGCGCTCGACCGCGGCGGCCCGCGCGACCTTGCGGCGATCCGCGACGGACTGAGCATCGCGCTGGCATTGAAGGCGGCGCTCGGGGCGGCGGCGTCGATCGACGTGCCGCCGCTGCTGACCGCCACCCTCGCCCGGATCGGCGGGCACGGCGCGACGATCGAGGCGTTGCGCGCGGCGCTGGTGCCCGAACCGCCGCTCGACACCGCGCACGGCGGGTTCGTCGCGCCCGGTTTCGACGCCGCGCTCGACGAGCTGCGCGCGGCGGCGAGCGACGGGCGGCGGCTGGTCGCGGCGCTCGAGACCCGGCTGCGCGGCGAGACCGGGGTGGCGGCGCTCAAGATCCGCCATAATGGCGTGCTCGGCTACCACATCGAGGTCGCGGCGCGCGCCGCCGACGCGTTGCTGGCGAACCCGGGCTTCACCCACCGGCAGACGCTCGCCGGGGTCGTCCGCTTCGGCTCGAGCGAGCTGCACGCGCTGGCGACGCGCATCGCGCAGGCGGGCGATCACGCGCTCGCGGCGGAGGCGGCGCACTTCGAGGCGTTGCGCGAGACCGTCCTCGACCATGCCCGCGAGATCGCCGCGACGGCGGCGGCGCTCGCGCGGATCGACGTCGCGAGCGGGCTCGCCGAGCTTGCGGCGCGCGAGAACTGGGCGCGGCCGACGGTCGACGACAGCTGCGCCTTCGACGTGACCGCCGGGCGCCATCCGGTGGTCGAGGCGGCGACCCGCGCGGCGCGAGCGGCGTTCGTCGCCAACGACTGCGACCTCGGCGAGAGCCACCGGCTGTGGCTCGTCACCGGCCCGAACATGGCGGGCAAGTCGACCTTCCTCCGCCAGAACGCGCTGATCGCGGTGCTCGCGCAGGCGGGGTCGTTCGTGCCGGCGGCGTCGGCGCACATCGGCATCGTCGACCGGCTGTTCAGCCGCGTCGGCGCGTCGGACAATCTCGCGCAGGGGCGGTCGACCTTCATGGTCGAGATGGTCGAGACCGCCGCGATCCTGTCGACCGCGACCGCGCGCAGCCTCGTCATCCTCGACGAGGTCGGGCGTGGCACCTCGACGTACGACGGGCTGGCGATCGCGTGGGCGGTGTTGGAGGCGGTCCACGACGGGGTGCGCGCACGCTGCCTGTTCGCGACGCATTACCACGAGCTGACGACGCTGTCGGCGCGGCTCGACGCGCTCGCGCTGGTGACGGTCAAGGTCCGCGAATGGAACGGCGAGCTGGTGTTCCTCCACGAGGTCGGTCCGGGAGCCGCCGATCGCAGCTACGGCCTCGCGGTGGCGAAGCTCGCCGGACTGCCCGCCCCCGTCATCGCGCGGGCGAAGGAGGTGCTCGCGCGGCTCGAAGCCGGCAAGGCGCGGACCGGGGGGCTCGCCGCCGATCTTTCCGACCTGCCGCTGTTCGCCGCCGCCCCGCCGCCGCCGCCATCGGACGGGTTGCGCGCGCGGCTGGCGGCGATCAGCCCCGACGCGCTGTCGCCGCGCGAGGCGCTCGACCTGCTGTACGAGCTGAAGGGGCTGGCCTGATCGGGGCTGCGACGCCCGGCGGAATTAACCAACACCCAATCGAAACTTCACGACTTGCGCACGAAGCGACCCCGGATAATACTTATCTTGCGCCAATCCGGTACTATCGACATGTCGCATTAACCACATCTATAGGAATTGAAATGGCCTGAGCGAGTCGCTGCATCACGGCCCCCGATCGAGCAGCGCAGCAACGTCGCGCGGACGGTGAACCCGCACGGTCCGCCCGCCAAAGTCGCGCAGCGCCGCCTCGATCCGCGGGCGGGTGCCGGTGCGGAAGCGGACGACGTACCACAGGAACCCGAGGCTGAGCCGTTCGGGGCAGTCCCCCGCCATGTCGGCGCGGACCGCACCGCGCGATGCGATCACCCGCCGCACGATCCGCCCGACGCAAAGCCATGGCGGCAGGTCGAGAAAAATGACCAGCTCGGCGGCGGTCAGCCGGAGCGGGAGGGTGCCGGTATAGCAGCCGTCGATGATCCATCGCGGGGCGGCGACCATCGCGGCGACCGCGGCGCGCCATGCCGCCTTGTCGGGCTCGACCCACCCCGGCTGCCAGTATTCGCGGTCGAGATGAACGAGCGGCAGCCCGGTCCGTGCCGCCAGCGCGCGGGCGAAGGTCGACTTGCCCGCGCCGGGCGAGCCGATGACGAGAATGCGCGCGGGCGGGTCGATGGTCACGCCGCCGTCATAGCGCGCGACAGACGCCTTGCCACCGCGCGTCGCATCCCGCACCTTGAGTACCGGGCAGCAGGGGCAGGTGCACATGGACACGACGATCGGCATTGTTCCCCCCGGCGAAAGTTTGCGCGACCGCGGGCTGGTGCGCGGCGTCGGGCTGGCGGCGTTCACCGCCGCGATCGTCAACGGCGTCGTCGGCGCCGGCGTGTTCACCCTGCCCGCGGTGATGGCATTGAACCTCGGCCCGCGCGCACCGCTCGCGTTTCTCGCCTGCGCGGTGGCGATGGGGGCGGTCGTGTGGTGCACCGCCGATGCGATCCGCCGCGTGCCGACGTCGGGGGGCATCTACGGCACCGTCGAGGCGGCGTTTGGCGCGCGCGCGGGGTTCGTCACCGGCTTCGTCGGCATCTGGCTGTCGAGCGTGCTGTCGTGCGGCGGGATCGCCGCCGCGTTCGCCGATGCGGCGGGGGCGGCGGTCCCGGTGATCGCGGGCGGGCTTGGGCGTGCGCTGCTTATCCTTATCGTTATCGGCGGGCTGATGCTCGTCAACCTCCGCGGGGTCGGGTTTGCGGCGCGCTTCATCACCGTCGCAACGCTCGTCAAGCTCGTGCCGCTGGGGCTGTTCATTGGCGTCGGCGTCTGGTTCATCGACCCGGCCAAGCTGCACGCGGGGGCGGCCGCCGGCGACGGTGTTTTTGGCGGCGGCGACGGCTTCGGGCGCGCGGTGATCTTCGCGCTGTTCGCGTTTTCGGGGATGGAAACCCCGCTCGGTGCGTCGGGCGAGGTCGCCGATCCGCGCCGCACCGTGCCGCGCGCGATCTTCGTCTCGATGGGGTTCGTGTTGTTCCTCTACGTCGCGGTCCAGGTGGTTTCGCAAGGGTTGCTGGGGAACAGCCTCGCGACGTCGGCGACCCCGCTGGCGAGCGCGATCGCCACCGTCAATCCCGCGCT
>JBBSFF010000148.1:0-5874 GCA_038238995.1 Sphingomonadales bacterium | reverse complement strand
TGATGGCCAGGGATTATGCCTGTTCTCCAAGCGGATCGATCGCGGCAGGTTCGTCTGGCCGATCGGCCAGATCGGTGTCGCGCACCTGTCTGCCGCGCAGCTATCGATGCTGCTCGAAGGGATCGATTGGCGGCGTCCCGACCGGCGGCGCGCAGGACGTTTTCACGACGCTGTCGCAGACGTTCGTGTTGACGGCGGGACAGACGCTCAAGGGTGTGGTCGGCTTTCGTGCGAACGACGTCTATCAGGACTCTGGCACGATCTACAACGATAGCGCTTATCTGACGATCAACGGCGACACTGTTTTCAGCAGCGATGTCCTGACGGTCGGCGACTTCCAGTCGTCGCCGTGGACGCCGTTCAGCATTACCTCGCTGACTGGGGGGACGTTCACCCTCGAGCTTGGCTCAGCGAACCATGGCGACGGAGAGCCGAGCTTTTCGAGTTCGGCGGTCCTCGATGCGGTCGAGATCACGAGCGCGGCGTCGGGCACCCCCGAGCCCGCGGCGTGGGCGCTGATGCTGACCGGCTTCGGCGCCGTCGGCCTGTCGGTCCGCCGCCGTCGGACGCCCGCTTTCGCCTGACGCTGATCGAGGGCGGCCAAGGTTCGAGCGGTTAGCGCGATCATCCGGTCGCGTCCGCTTGCGGCGACGTTACATCCCCCACGACCCGGCCTAATCCGGCTCGCCCAACAGATACTCGACGATCAGGTCTGCCGCTTCGGCAGGGGTCATCCGGGTCGTGTCGATGCGCAGCTCGGGCGCTAGTGGGGCCTCGTACGGACTGTCGATGCCGGTGAAATTCTTAAGTTGGCCGCTGCGCGCCTTGCGGTACAGGCCCTTGACGTCGCGCGCCTCGGCGTCGGCGAGCGGGGTGTCGATGTGGATCTCGACGAATTCGCCCGGCGGCAGCATCGCGCGGACCATCTCGCGCTCGGCGCGGAACGGCGAGATGAACGCGGTGATGACAATCAGGCCCGCGTCGGCCATCAGCTTCGCCACCTCGCCGACGCGGCGGATGTTCTCGATCCGGTCGGCCTCGGTGAAGCCGAGGTCCTTGTTCATCCCATGGCGGATATTGTCGCCGTCCATCAGGAAGGTGTGGCGGTGCATCCGGTGGAGCTTCTTCTCGACGAGGTTGGCGATCGTCGACTTGCCCGCTCCCGACAACCCGGTGAACCACAGCACCGCCGGGGTCTGGTTCTTGAGCCGCGCATGCGCCGCGCGCGACACGTCGGTCGCCTGCCGGTGGATGTTCTGCGCGCGGCGCAGCGCGAAGTTGATCATGCCGGCGGCGGCGGTGGCATTGGTCAACTTGTCGATCAGGATGAAGCCGCCGAGCGTCCGGCTGTCGGCATAGGGTTCGAACACGATGCCGCGGTCGGTCGCGACCTCGGCGACGCCGATCGCGTTGAGGTCGAGCGTCGACGCGGCGAGGTGTTCCATCGTGTTGACGTTGACCTGGTACTTCGGCGGCTGGACGATCGCCGACACGGTCGAGGTCGCGGTTTTGAGCCAATAGGCGCGACCGGGGATCAGCGCCTCGTCGGCGAGCCAGACGAGCGTCGTCTCGAACCGGTCGGCGACCTGCGGCGGCTCGGCGGCGGCGGCGATGACGTCGCCGCGCGAGCAGTCGATCTCGTCGGCGAGCGTCAGCGTGACCGACTGTCCCGCTCCCGCCGACGCGAGATCGCCGTCCATGGTGACGATGCGTGCGACGGTCGACGCCTTGCCCGACGGCAGCACCCGGACCGCGTCGCCGGGCGCAACCACGCCGCCCGCGATCAGCCCGGCGAACCCGCGAAAGTCGAGGTCGGGCCGGTTGACCCACTGCACCGGCATCGCGAAGGCGCGGCCCTGCGCGGCGGCGACGTCGACCTCGACGCCCTCGAGATGCTCGATCAATGTCGGCCCGGCGTACCACGGCGTGTTCGCCGACCGCGACGCGATGTTATCGCCGATGAACCCCGAGATCGGGATCGGGGTGAAGGCAGCGACCCCGATCGACGCGGCGAAGGCGGCATAGTCGGCGACAATCGCAGCGTAGCGCGCCTCGTCGTAGCCAATCAGGTCCATCTTGTTGACCGCCAACACGACGTTCCGGATGCCGATCAGGTGCGCGAGGTACGAGTGCCGGCGCGTCTGGGTCAGCACCCCCTTGCGCGCGTCGACGAGGATCACCGCGAGGTCGGCGGTCGACGCCCCGGTGACCATGTTGCGGGTATATTGCTCGTGGCCGGGCGTGTCGGCGACGATGAACTTGCGGCGCTCGGTGGCGAAGAAGCGGTAGGCGACGTCGATCGTGATGCCCTGCTCGCGCTCGGCGGCGAGGCCGTCGACGAGCAATGCGAAGTCGATCGCCTGCCCCTGCGTGCCGATCCGCTTGCTGTCGGCTTCGAGCGCGGCGAGCTGGTCGGCGAAGATCGCCCGGCTGTCGTACAGCAGGCGACCGATCAGCGTCGACTTGCCATCGTCGACGCTGCCGCAGGTGATGAAGCGCAGCAACGACTTGTGCTGGTGGCGGTCGAGATACGCGTCGATGTCCGACGCGATCAACGCCTCGGGGCGGTAGCCGTGGTCGGGGTCGAGCGCGGCGGGCATCAGAAATATCCCTCCGCCTTCTTCTTCTCCATCGACGCCGCCTGGTCGTGGTCGATCGCACGACCTTGGCGTTCGGAGGTGGTGGTCAGCAACATCTCCTGGATGACCTGCGGCAGGGTGGTCGCCTCGCTTTCGACCGCGCCGGTCAGCGGGTAGCAGCCTAAAGTACGAAACCGTACCGAACGCAATTCTGGTACTTCGCCCGGCAGCAGCCGGAAGCGCTCGTCGTCGACCATCAGCAGCATTCCGTCGCGCATCACCGTCGGGCGCGGCGCGGCGAAGTAAAGCGGAACGATCTCAATGGTTTCGCTCTGAATATACTGCCATATGTCGAGCTCGGTCCAGTTCGACAGCGGGAACACCCGGATGCTTTCGCCCTTCCCCTTGCGGGCATTGTAGAGGTTCCACAGTTCGGGGCGCTGCGCCTTGGGGTCCCAGCGCTGGCTCGCCGAGCGGAACGAGAAGATGCGTTCCTTGGCGCGGCTTTTTTCCTCGTCGCGCCGCGCGCCGCCGAACGCCGCGTCGAAGCCGTGCAGCGTCAGCGCCTGTTTGAGCCCCTCGGTCTTCCACAGATCGGTGTGGAGCGCGCCGTGGTCGAACGGGTTGATCCCGCGCGCGACCGCGTCGGGGTTCTGGTGGACGAGCAGTTCCATCCCGGCATCGCGCGCGGCCTGCTCGCGCATCGCGTACATCGCCTTGAACTTCCACGTCGTGTCGACGTGGAGGAGCGGGAAGGGCGGAGGTGCCGGAAAGAACGCCTTTTTCGCCAGGTGCAGCATGACCGCCGAATCCTTGCCGACCGAATAGAGCATCACCGGGTTTTCGGCCTCGGCGACGACCTCGCGCAGGATGTGGATGCTCTCCGCCTCGAGCCGGTCGAGGTGGGTCGGCGCGGGGGCTGCGGCATGGGGGGCGGGAGGCATGGGACCGATCCTGATCGACGCTCGGCGTAAGGGCGCAGGCGGCGCGTCCGGTGCAACATGCTTTTTCTATGCCGATGCCAATCGCGGGGTGAAGGTCACAGACTTGCGCACGACGACCGGGTTTTCATGGGTTTTCGGCGGGTGAGACCGAGCAGGCAAAGCCGACACGAAGGTCGAAATAAGATCGGGCCAACGCAAAGTGGACTTACTTCGCGCTTTTTTCCCAAAGTTCGCAAAGTTCGCACGAAAACGGTGCGTCGCGCGGCTTCGCGGGCATGACGACGACTGACGATGAGAAAGAGCGTGTCGCCGGCTCGAACGCGCCGACTCGACTCGTGTAGCATAGCGCACCACCGACCGTGTAGGACAGCGTCGGACTGCTTATAGGCTCGACTGCCCTCCCGGGGAGAGCGCGGTTACGCAACGAGGCCTTGCCCGCTCAGCGCAGCCGCGCCGCGTGCCATGCGACATGATCGGCCATGAAGGTCGAGATGAACGCATAGCTGTGGTCGTACCCCCGCTGCATCCGCAGCGTCAGGTCGATGCCGGCGGCGGCGCACGCGTCGGCGAGCAGCCCAGGGCGCAGCTGCGTGTCGAGAAAATCATCGGCGTCGCCTTGGTCGACAAGGATTTCGGCCACCCCGGCGCCATCGGCGATCAGTGCGCAGGCATCGTACCCTCGCCACGCCGTCCGGTCGGCACCGAGATAACCGCCGAACACTTTCTCGCCCCACGGAACGCCGGCAGGCGCGACGATCGGCGCGAACGCCGACACACTGCGGAAACGTCCGGGGTGGCGCAACGCGATCGTCAGCGCGCCGTGCCCGCCCATCGAATGGCCGGTGATGCCCTGGGCGCCCAAGTCGACCGGGAACGCGGCGGCGATCACCGCGGGCAGCTCGTCCTCGATGTAGGTCGCCATGCGGAAATTCGTCGACCACGGGGCTTGCGTCGCGTCGACGTAGAAGCCCGCCCCCTGCCCGAAATCATACGCGGCGTCGTCGGGCACGCCTTCACCACGTGGCGACGTATCGGGTGCGACGAACACGATGCCGTGCTCGGCGCACGCGGCGCGATACTCGCCCTTGTCCATGACGTTGGCGTGGGTGCACGTCAGCCCCGACAGGTACCAAAGCACCGGCAGCGCCGCGCCGGGGTCGTGCGGCGGCACGAACACCGCGACGGTCATCGGCGTGCCCGTCGCGGTGCTGTGCTGGCGGTAGACGCCCTGCGTCCCGCCGTGCGCGCGGGCCTCGCTGAGCGTCTCGAACATTCAGGCCGGCATCCGGTGGAGCGCGCACAGCTTGTTGCCGTCGGGGTCGCGCAGGTACGCGAGGTAGAGCGCGCCCATGCCGCCGGTGCGGATACCCGGGGCGTCCTCGATCGCGGTGCCGCCGTTGGCGACGCCTGCCGCGTGCCACGCATCGGCCTGCGCCGGTCCATCCATCGCCAGCCCGATCGTGCCGCCGTTGGCGTGGGTCGCGGGCGCGCCGTCGATCGGCGGGGTGACGATGAAGACGCCGCCGTTGTTCATGTAGATCAGGCGGCCCTTGTCGTCGGTCATCCCCGGCTTGCCGCCGATCGCGGCGAAGGTCGCGTCGTAAAACGTCTTCGACTTGGCGATGTCGTTGCTACCGACCATCATGTGACTGAACATCTTGCGTCTCCCCAAAAGTATGATCGTCATTCCCGCGAAAGCGGGAATGACGGGGAGGTGTTACACGAGAGCGACCTAAAAAACGACGACGCTGCGGATACTTTCGCCGCTGTGCATCAGGTCGAAGCCGGTGTTGATCGCGTCCAGCGTCAGGACGTGGGTGATCATCGGGTCGATCTCGATCCGCCCGTTCATGTACCAGTCGACGATCCTGGGCACGTCGGTTCGGCCCTTCGCCCCGCCGAACGCGGTGCCGCGCCAGTTGCGTCCCGTGATCAGTTGGAACGGCCGGGTGGAGATCTCCTTGCCGCTCTCGGCAACGCCGATGATGATGCTCGTGCCCCAGCCGCGGTGGCACGCCTCGAGCGCCTGCCGCATCACCGTCGTGTTGCCGGTGCAGTCGAACGTGTAGTCGGCACCGCCGTCGGTCAGCGCGACGAGGCAGGCGACGATGTCGGGAACGTCGCGCGGGTTGACGAAGTCGGTCATGCCGAACTTGCGGCCCCATTCCGCCTTGTCGGGGTTGACGTCGACCCCGACGATCCTCCCCGCGCCCGCGAGCCGCGCGCCCTGGACGACGTTGAGGCCGATCCCGCCGAGGCCGAAGACGATGACGGTGTCGCCGGGCGCGACCTTCGCGGTATTGACCACCGCGCCGACCCCGGTGGTGACGCCGCAGCCGATGTAGCATGCG
>JBBSFF010000147.1:0-5887 GCA_038238995.1 Sphingomonadales bacterium | reverse complement strand
GATCGTCGTTGGCGAGGCGATCCGCATCCCCCACGCCAACGCCAACGCGATGACCGCGCACCTCGACGGGGCGACCGCGCTGCTGCTCGCCGAAGGGCCGAATGCGTATCTGAGCGCCAACTGGTATGCCGATGTGCGTGGTGCCGTGCCGAGCTGGAACTACGTCGCGGTCGAGGCCGAGGGGCCGGTGCGCCGCCTCGGCCAAGCGGCGCTGGTCGACCTGCTCGACCGCGCCGCCGTCACGCTCGAGCCACGCGTCGGCGAGAACTGGACCCGCGCCAAGATGGAGTCCACGCGGTTCGACGCGATGACCTGCGCGATCACCGCGTTCGAACTGACCCCGGTCGCGTGGCGCGGAACGACCAAGCTGAGCCAGAACAAGTCCGAGGCCGAGGCCGCGCGGGTCATCGCCGGGATGGAGCGCAGCGGCGCGACCGCAATGGCGGCGGCGATGCGGGCGGCGCGGTCTTGACCCGCCTCGCGGTGTTCGACTGCGACGGGACGCTCGTCGACAGCCAGGTCAACATCATCCGGGCGATGACCGAGAGCTTCGCCCGCGTCGGCGTCCCCACCCCCGATCCGCACCGCATCCGTCAGGTCGTCGGCCTCAGCCTGTTCGAGACGATGACGGTGCTGATGCCCGATGCCGGGGTCGACCTCCAGACCCGCCTCGCCGACGCGTACCGCAGCGCCTACCACCGGCTCCGCGCCGAGGGGACGCTCGTCGTCGAGCCGCTGTACCCGGGGGTCCTCGACGGGTTGGTCGAACTCGGCGACCGCGGCTGGGCTCTCGGCGTCGCCACCGGCAAGTCGGACCGCGGGCTCGCCATGATCCTCGCCCACCACGACATCGCGCATCACTTCGTCACGCTCCAGACCGCCGACCGCCACCCGTCGAAGCCGCACCCGGCGATGCTCGAACGGGCGATGGCACAGGCGGGCGCGGCCCCCGCCGAGACGGTGATGATCGGCGATACCAGCTTCGACATGATCATGGGGGTCGCGGCGGGTGCCCGCGCGATCGGCGTCGACTGGGGCTATCACGCGCCCGCCGACCTGACCGCCGCCGGGGCCGAGACCGTCGTCGGAGACATGCCCGCCCTGCTCGCGCGGCTGGCGTGAAGCGCTTCTACATCGATGCTGCCGGGCTGGCGGTCGACGGCGGCTGGACCGTCGCGCTCGACGGACGGCCGATCCGCACCCCGGCGAAGGCGGCGTTCGTCGTCCCGACCGCCGACCTCGCCGGGGCGTGCGCCGGGGAATGGGCCGACCAGAGCGACGTGCTCGACCCGCGTGCGATGCCGCTGACCGGCTTCGCCTATGCCGCGATCGACCGCGTCGCCCCCGACCGGCCCGCCTTCGCCGCCACCCTCGCGCGCTTCGCCGAGACCGAACTGCTGTGCTACCGCGCCGACGACCCGCCGCCGCTCGTCGCGCGCCAGGCCGAAGTCTGGGATCCGCTGCTGGCGTGGGCACGGCTCCGCTACGACGTTGCCTTCACCGTCACCTCGGGCATTCTCCACACGCTCCAGCCGCCCGCGACGATGGCGCGCATCACCGCCGCCTTCGCCGCGCTGGGCGCGTTCCGGCTCGCGGCGCTACACCCGGTGGTGACGATCTGCGGGTCGGCGCTGATCGGCCTCGCGGTGTCCGAACGCCATCTCGACGCCGACACCGCCTTCGCCGCCGGCCAGCTCGACGAGCTGTGGCAGGCGGAGAAGTGGGGCATCGACCCGCTCGCCGCCGCGAGCCTTGCGGCGCGGCGCGCAGGCGTCGATACGGCGGTCGAGTTTATCGATCTGATCGACGATAAGGGGACGTCATGCTGAAGGCCTTGGTCGAACTCGAACGGCGGCGCGATGCGGCGCGCGGCGGCGGCGGCGAGAAGCGCGTCGCCGCGCAGCACGCCAAGGGCCGCCTGACCGCGCGCGAGCGGCTCGACATCCTGCTCGACCCCGGCAGCTTCGAGGAGCTCGACATGTACGTCGAGCACAATTGCGTCGACTTCGGGATGGAGACGCAGAAGGTCCCCGGCGACGGCGTCGTCACCGGATCGGGGACGATTAGCGGGCGGCTGGTGTTCGTCTTCAGCCAGGACTTCACCGTCTTCGGCGGCTCCTTGAGCGAGCGCCACGCGCAGAAGATTTGCAAGATCATGGACATGGCGATGAAGGTCGGCGCGCCGGTGATCGGCCTCAACGACAGCGGCGGCGCGCGCATCCAGGAGGGCGTCGCGTCGCTCGGCGGCTATGCCGAGGTGTTCCAGCGCAACGTGCTGGCGTCGGGCGTCATCCCGCAGATCAGCCTGATCATGGGGCCGTGCGCGGGCGGCGCGGTGTACTCGCCGGCGATGACCGACTTCATCTTCATGGTGAAGGATTCGAGCTACATGTTCGTCACCGGCCCCGACGTGGTCAAAACGGTGACCAACGAGGTGGTGACGCAGGAGGAACTCGGCGGCGCGGTGACGCATACCACCCGTTCGGGCGTCGCCGACCTCGCGTGCGAGGACGACGTCGACGCGCTGCTGCGGACGCGCGCGTTCTTCGACTATCTGCCGCTCGACAACCGCGTCGGCGTGCCCTTCCGCCCGTCGGGCGACGACCCCGACCGCTTGGAGCCGAGCCTCGACACCCTCGTCCCGGCGTCGGCGACACAGCCGTACGACATGCACGAGCTGATCCGGAAGGTCGCCGACGAGGGCGAGTTCTTCGAGCTGCAACCCGCCCACGCCGCCAACATCATCACCGGCTTCGCGCGGATCGAAGGGTCGACCGTCGGCATCGTCGCCAACCAACCCACCGTGCTCGCAGGCTGCCTCGACATCGCCGCGAGCAAGAAGGCGGGGCGCTTCGTCCGCTTCTGCGACGCGTTCGGCGTGCCCATCGTCACCTTCGTCGACGTCCCCGGCTTCCTGCCCGGCGTCGCGCAGGAGCATAACGGCATCATCAAGAACGGCGCCAAGCTGTTGTTCGCGTACGCCGAAGCGACCGTGCCGAAGATCACCGTCATCACCCGCAAGGCGTACGGCGGGGCGTACGACGTGATGGCGTCGAAGCACCTGCGAGGCGACCTCAACTATGCGTGGCCGACCGCCGAGATCGCGGTGATGGGAGCCAAGGGCGCGGTCGAGATCATCTTCCGGGGCAAGTCGAAGGACGAGATCGCCGAGCGCACCGCCGAGTACGAAGCCCGCTTCGCCAACCCGTTCGTCGCCGCCAGCATGGGGTTCATCGACGAGGTGATCATGCCGCATTCGACGCGGCGGCGGATCGCGTTGGGGTTACGCAAGCTGAAGACGAAGAAGTTGGTCAACCCGTGGAAGAAGCACGATAATATCCCCCTGTAGGGCAGCCGGCGCGTAGCGGAGGAACGCCCTTGCGTTCGTCCGCTACTCGCGGACTCGCCCGAAAGGCGGCCGGCGGGTCGGGCGACCTTCACGCCCGAGCCCGTCCGACGGCGCGGCTTCGCCGCGACGCCCCACCCCCCTCCTCACCCCCCGCGAAGATGAACAACTTAACGAACTTAACGCCCACGCACCCCATTCTCCGCCGCCGGTCCCGCCGCCAACCCCGCGTCCATCATCCCGTCGAACGCCGCCGCCGGCGAAGGGGAGGAGGTGCTGCTCATCCCCATCTTGCACCAAGCGAAATCCTACTAGTCAAGGGGCAGAATGATGCGCTTAAGACATCCCTGCCCCAACCAACGTCGGTGGCAAGTTCTGTGTTGATCGCTAAGCTGCGCGCCCGCTTAAGTTTTCCGCCGGTGAATCGGCTGTCTCAATATGTTTCTCCGCAAATGCTGAGTTATCTAATATGTCTGACAAACCATATTTTGATCGTATCGATCTCCACCCAAAAGCAGCTGAGGCTGTTAACGCGGATGGCATTGCCCTTCTCGGTGCAACGGAAGTTCAGCCGTTAAAACCGCAAATACGACCGGTTTTCGAAACGCGACGTGAGCCTGCCCAATCGCTTACCGACGCGGATTTGGTGGGAGAGCCTCTTGTCGCGATGACGGATTGGACAGGACAGACCCTCGCTCGCTATTTTGTTGATAGCGGAACTGAGTTTTGGCTGAGAGGTGGTGGCTACGTCCAGCTTCGCCGACTCGTCGATAAGGTACTTAAAACAAGGCCTTTTTCTAACGGGCTTTCTCGCGCATTTATTGAGGATGAGATTTTCAAGTGGTGGCGCGCAAGAGTCCGCGGGACTGTCGAAGGCACTCTCTGCGCAGATTTGCTAGATGCTGGCGAAAGGTCTGTGATCGGCCACAGCATTCTTGTTCCCCTCGCCGGTCTCGAGATCGAGCGCCCCTTTCTGTTTGGTGACATTCGCGTCACACCTCTCGACGCTAAAATGTTCAACAGACTGGCTGCTCAGATGACGACGAAGTTTCCGGATCAGGCAAAGATTGCAGAAGATTACGCTACTAAGATGCGGCAAAAAATGGGCCATTTAGCTGCTGTAAATGTTAGCGTTACTGGTGAGCCCAATTTTGCACAGCAACAGGCGCGGGAAGTGGCCTTTGACATGGCCTCTATGTTTAGATTTATGTCACCTGCAGGGCTATCATGGAATGTGACTTTTAACTGTTTTCCTCAAGGATCAGACCACATCCCTTGCACAACCGAAATAATGCTGAAGGGCGAAGATATCACTTCTATCAGTACCGGCAGCCTGCACCCCGGGCAGTTCAACTGGAAGGCTTCTTCATCGGAAATTGATCAACTTATGAAAGCGGGCTTTCAGAATTGCGCCGTGTTTTTTCAGAAGAAGACCGCGCTTACAGGCTTCCAGCAAAGGGTCAAGCGCGCAATCGCGTCGTACTCGCAGGGTATAGCCTCATATGAAGTAAGTAATCGTCTAATTTATGCAATATCGACCGCTGAACATCTTCTACTTCGTGATTCAAGTGAACCGATACAGGCTAACGTTGGCGACCGAATGGCATTCGTAACCGCCGGCGATGCGCGGGAAAGGCAAGCTGTGGCTGCGAATTTTAAGAAGGCTTACGCTATGCGCTCGAAACAGATTCATCATCTTGTTGATGTTGATGTTGATGACGAAGAGGTTCTAGAAAAATTTTTTCGAAACATGTGGATATTGCTTCTCCAAGCCGTCAAGTTAATGCCGCGTATTAAGGAGCACGCCGAGTTCATTGACGAGATTGACCAAGTAAAGTTTGCATAACAATAGCGATGGCATACTGTTTACATTTTTGACCCTCGCTCACTCCAGCGACCAAGCCGATTGCAACCCGGACAAGATACGAGAGCCGAAGAACATCGCATGCAATCCGCAAATCGAAGCCTTGATGCCGCCCCCCGCCCGGGCTGAACAGCGAGCAACAGGGGAGCCGCCGCGGGCAAAGCCCGCGTCTGACCGGCTCGGGCGACTCCCCCGCCCGCCCCGCCGCCCGGGCTTGCGCGAGTCCCCCGGGTAACTAGAAGTCGCAAGCGCAACTTCTGCGTTACCCGGGGGCCGCGCCGCGCCATGTTCTCAAAAATCCTCATTGCCAATCGCGGCGAGATCGCGTGTCGCGTCATCCGCTCGGCGCGGAAGATGGGGATCGCGACGGTTGCGGTGTATTCCGACGCCGACGCCGGGGCGCTCCATGTCGAGATGGCGGACGAGGCGGTGCGGTTGGGGCCGCCGCCGGCCGCCGAAAGCTATCTGCTCGGCGACGCGATCATCGCCGCGTGCCGCTCGACCGGCGCGGAAGCCGTGCATCCGGGCTACGGCTTCCTGTCCGAGCGCGCGTCGTTCCGCCAAGCCTGCGACGATGCCGGGGTCGTGTTCATCGGCCCCCCCGCGGCGGCGATCGCGGCGATGGGCGACAAGATCGAATCGAAGAAGCTCGCGCGCGCCGCCGGGGTCTCGGTCGT
>JBBSFF010000146.1:0-5897 GCA_038238995.1 Sphingomonadales bacterium | reverse complement strand
GCCGGTCGTCGCGTCGAACACCATCGCGCCGCCGCTCGTCGAGCTTGTCAGGACGCCGATCGTCGTGCCGGGAATGACGAAGGCGGCGTGCAGCCGACCCGCGGCGACGAGCTGCGATACGACCGTTCCCGTGTCCGCGTCGATCGTCGCGACGCCATCGGTGCGGGCGATCACCACCCGGTTGCCCGTGGTATCGAACGAGGCATAGTCCCAGCCACCATCGGCGAGCGCGATCCGCTGCGTTACCGACATCGTCGCCGCCGGCAGCGGCAGCAGCGCGAGCGCGGTCGCGGCAAGAGCGTACAGCTTCGTCATCACGCGATCCTTATGCGTCGGAGCGATCGGGGACACGAGAACCCGACCGGATTTCGGCTTTGCAGGCCGCGGGTCTACCGACAAGACCGCCGGACTACCAGAGGCCGTGGCCAGTTTTCAGTCAATCGGGCCGCGTCAATCCGAGCCATCCGGTCAGCCTCGTATCCGAAGCAGGGAGTTTGAGATCCGATCGGGCGCTGAACTTGTGCCCCGATCGCAGGCTAACCCGGGGTCCACTTGCGCGAGGGCCAGCGCGATTTCGTGACGAGTTGCAAACCAGACCCCGTCATGGGCCTTCGCATGATGCAGGAACTCGTTCAGTGCCCAGATACGACCCGGCCGCCCGATGATCCGAAGGTGAACGCCGAGGCTCATCATCGTCGGATTTCCCGCGACGCCTTCCGCATAGCTCCAATCGAATGCGCGTCGGGCATAGTCGAGCCACGCCGCCGGGGTGTACGCCGGGTCGGTCCACATCTTCATGTCGTTGGTGTCGAGCTGGTACGGCACGATGGCGATCGGGCGACCCGGGACCGTCGTCCGGTCCCAGAACGGGACGTCGCCCGAATAATCGTCCATGTGATAGGTGAACCCCTCCTCGATCAGCAGTCGGCGGGTGTTGTCGGTGTGGAAATAGCGGCTCAGCCAGCCAAGGGGTCGCGTCCCGGTCGTCGCCGCGATCGACGCGACGGCCTTGCGGATGAAGTCGCGCTCGGCGGCCTCGTCCATCTTGAACTGGTGGACCCAGCGCCAGCCATGACTGACCGCCTCGTGGCCGAGCTCGCGGATCGCGGAGGCGATTTCGGGGTGCGTCTCGAGGCTCATCGCCGCGACCGTCCAACTCGCGGCAATCGCATGGTCGCGGAGTAGCCGGATGACGCGCGGCGCCCCTGCCTTGATCCCGTAAAGGTAGTTCGATTCGTTGCCGTAGTTGCGGATCGGCGACTTGATGTGAATACCGAGCTCGTCGACCGGCTCCATCCCGCGGTCGCCGCGCGCAACGGTCATCTCGCTGCCTTCCTCGACGTTGACGACAACGCTGACCGCCAGCTTCGCGCCGTTGGGCCAGTCGATCCTCTCGCTCGACGGGGGGCGTGCCATCAGTGCATCTCCTCCCCGCCCGAGACGTTGAGCGCCTCGCCGGTGACATAAGCGGCGTCGTCGGATGCGAGCCAAGCGCACGCACTCGCCGTGTCGGTCGCGAGGCCGGGGCGGCCCATCGGGTTTTTCGCCGCCATGTTCGCGAGATACGCCTCGACGCTGGCAAAGCCGAGCAGCGCCGAGAAATAGGCGTTCTGCGCCGCGCCGAGGCTGGTCGTGACGTGGTTGGGGCAGACCGCGTTGACGGTAATTCCGTGCGCGCCGAGCTCGACCGCCGCCGCGCGGGTCAGCCCGATCAGACCGTGCTTCGAACTGACATAAGCGGGCAAATGTGGAAAGCCGGTCTTTGCCGCCTGACTCGCGATGTTGATGATCCGCCCGCCCGTCCCGCGCGATACCATCGCCCGTGCGGCCGACTGGGTGCAGTAAAACGCACCAGATAGGTTGACGGAAATCACCTTGTCCCAATCGGCGGGGACGACGTCGAGCAGCGGTTTCATCATGAAGCCGATCCCGGCGTTGTTGACAAAGATGTCGATCCCGCCAAAGCGCGCAACCGTCGCGTCGACCAGCGCCGCGCACTGGCCGGCGTCGCCGACATCGCAGGCGACCGTCGCGACGTCGGCCCCGCGCACGCGCAGGTCGGTGGCAACCGCTTCGGCCGGGGTGTCGATTGTCAGGTCGCTGACGACGCAATTCGCTCCCTCATCGGCAAAGCGCTGGAGGATGGCCTGCCCGAGCCCCTTGGCCCGGCCCGAGCCGGTGACGACGACCGTCTTGCCGGCAAAGCGCGTCACAGCGTTTCGGCAGTGATGAATAAGGGCTCGCCGGCGAGGAATTCGCGGAACTCGGCGGCGACCTTCTGCGGTCCGGGCGCGACGACCTCCTGCCAGAACAGCGCCATGTCGGCGACGTCGATGACCTCGACGTAGGCGTAGGGCGACGGCGCGTCGCTGCCGAGCAGACCGGTCGCGCGATGGACCTGAAAATCGGCGATCGACTTGAGCGCGCGGACGCCGGGAATGTCGGTGGCGCGCGCCCACGCCTCGTACGCCGCGATGTCGATGCCGGGCTTCAGATTGAACAGAACGACGATCCTCATGTGGAGTCTCCCTCGACGAAATGCGGTGGACGGCGATAGCCGCCGAGCGCGGTGTCGAGCGCGCGCGCGGCCGCGAACAGCCCGGCCTCGCTTCCGGCGCGCCCGACGAGCTGGACTGCGACCGGCATGCCGTCGGCGTCGACCCCGGCGGGCAGGCTGAGCGCGGGCAGGCCGGCGATATTGGCGAGGCAGGTGAAATCGGCCTGGTTGGCGGGGGCTGGCGTCGTGTCGACAAAAGCGGCCTGCGGTGTCGTCGGCATCAGCAGCACCGCGCCGTCGGCGACAGCAGCGCGAACGGCGGTGGCAGTCGCCGCGAGGACGGCCTGATCGTCGGACCAGTCGACCGCGCCGCGTCGCGCACCATACGCCAGCAGGTGACGCAGGTCGGGCGATAGCGACGCGTCGAGCCCCGCGAGGTGCGCGCCGAGCGTTTTTGCCGTCTTGACGAACCCAGCGAGGCGGATGCGCGCGAGCGGGTGGTCGAGGTGCAAAGCGTCGCGCGCGGTTTTCGCCCGCGCCCGTTCGTAGGCGGCGAGCACCGCGGCATCGCACGCGACGCCGCCGAGGCCGGCAACCGAGATCGTTCCGGCCGTCGTGCCCTCGCCGAACACCGACATCACCCGCGCGACGCGCTCCAGCGTGTCGAGCGAGCGCGCCAACGGGCCGATGACATCGAACGACGCTTCGGCGAGTTCGAGGCCGTCGTGGCTGACGGCGGCGTTCGCCGGCTTGAAGCCATAGACTCCGCAATATGCCGCCGGAATGCGGATCGAGCCGAGCGTGTCGGTGCCGAGCGCGGCGTCGCACAGCCCCGCCGCGACCGCCGCGCCACTCCCCCCCGACGACCCGCCGGGGGTGCAGTCGAGCGCATGCGGGTTGTGGCTCCAGCCAAAATACGGGTTACGCGTCACCGCGCCGAGCGCCGCCTCCTCGAGGTTGGTCGTACCGATGATCGCCGCGCCTGCCGCGCGGAGCGCCGCGACTACTGCGGCGTCGCAGCCCGCGATCCGGCCCCGGTACGCGGCGAGTCCGCCGGTCCACGCCAGCCCGACGACGGCGATGTTCGCCTTGATCCCGATTGTCAGCCCGGCAAGCGCGCCCGCTCCGCCGGTCGCGGCATCGTCCCATTCGACGACGGCGTTGAGCGGGGCGTTCGCCACCTTGAGGGCGACGCGGTCGATCACCGGGCGTCGATCAGCCGGATCGGTTTTTGCCGGACATCGATCTGCGTAGCCGTCGCCGTCGCGCCCGGCGGGCACAACGCAACGACGACCTCGACGCCAAGGCCCTGCCGGAGCAGCGCGGCGAGCGCCGTCGCGTCGGTTCCGCCACGGCTTTCGACCTGCACCGTCATCATATCGCGCCCAGCGTCGCGCGTCAGCGAACAGACGAACTCGCCGGTCAGGTCGGCGCGGTTTTCGATCAACGCGCCGATCGCGTGCGGGAAGACGTTGATCCCGCGCAGCTTGCCCATGTTGTCGCTACGGCCCTTGAACCCGGCGATCCGGGTGAAGGCAAGTTCGCCGCGTCCGTCCATCTCGTGCGAAATATCATGCGTGTTGAAGCGGATACACGGCGCGATGTCGTCCTTGAACAGGCACGTCACGACCATGTCGCCAGTCGCTCCGCGCGCGACGGGAATGCCGTCGTCGACGCCGAGCAGCTCGAGGAATTGCGCGTCCTCCCAGACATACAGCCCATCGCGCTCGGGACCTTCGCCGGCGATACTGCCGGTGTCGCCGACGCCGTACCAGTCGAACGCCTTCGCCCCGCCCCATGCCGCTTCGACGCCGGCGCGGTCCTCGGTGCCGAGATGCCCGGCGATCATGCGGACGCCGATCCGCTCGAGCACGCCCTCGTCGCGCGCAACCTCGGCGAGCTTGCGGATGTAGTCGATGAACCCGACGAGGACGGTGACGCCAAAATCGGCGATGAGATTGACCTGCGCCGCCGACCGCGTCTCGATGCCCGTCCCCGCCGGCAGGAACAACGAGTTGGTGAAATGCGTCACCGCCTCGCGGATGTAATGCCCGCCATTGATCATCCCGTGGCCGTAGACCGAATGCACCGTGTCGCGCGGGGTCAGCCCCTGCCAGCGGTACATCCGCCCGACGAGCAAGTTGGTGATCTCGCGGCCTTTCGGCCCGAACAACAGCGGCTGGGGACGACCGGTCGTCCCCGACGTCGTGTGGAAAATGACCGGCTGACGATCGTCGAGGCCAACGCCGCCGAAGTCGCCGTAGGGCGGGTGCGCGGCGACCGATGCCATCAGGTCGGCCTTGTCGTACACCGGTAGTTTCACGAGGTCGTCGAGGCCGCCGATATCGCCCTCCTCGATCCCCTTCGCCCTCCATAGTCGCTGATAGAACGGGATCTGCCAGCCGCGCACCATGACGCGGGCGAAGCGGACTTCCTGCAGCGCCCGCAGCTCGTCGCGCGACATCGCCGCGTAGCGCGCGACGAAGGCCTCGCCGACTGGGTAGTCGGCGAGCATCGCCTTCACGTCGAATGCCTCGAAGTAGGTCGGAAAGGTCATGCACCGTCCGTAAAGTAACCGAAGGGGTCGTCGAAAATGCGAGCATCGGCGCCCGGGGCGAGGTCGCGGGCCAGTCCGAACTTCGCCGCGGCTTGGGCAGCCGTCAACGGCGCGGCCGGGCTGCCGAGGGTATCGGGCACTTCGATCGCCTCGCCGTCGACGACGACACGTTGCGGCGAAAGTGCGTTGGGGTCGGGGTTGCCATCGCTGTGAACCGTCACGCGCACCGCGAGCGCGAGAAGGTCGGGATCGGCAAAGGCTGCGGGGACGAAGCGGCGCGGGTCGATCCGGCCGTCAGTGAGCATCAGGGCGGCGAGGAACGGCAGACACAGCCGGGCGTACGACGGCACCATCTCCGCGTATGCCGGGCGGCCGACGAGCCGCGTGACGAGCGGTGGCACCCAAGCCTCGACCCGTTGCACGCCAGTACGTCCGGCGAGGACGCCGAGCACCCCGTGGCTCGCGCGGCCCGAAGGATAGGGCTTGGTCGCGACTTCGGTGATCCGCCAGACACGACCAAGATCGCGGGTGTAGGTCGCGAGATCGCCATCGTCGATCAGCGCGAAATAGCCGAACGGCCCCTCGAGCGCGTCGTGCGGACCGGTCAGCCCGGCGCGGACGAGATCGACCGCGGCGATCGCCGCGCGTGCGGCGTTGGCGATCTGGAGCGGGAGGGCGATCGACGCCTCGACGTGCGCCTGCATCGTCCCCGCGCACGCCGAATAGGCGAGGCCAAGGACATCGGGCAGGCGGTCACGCGCGATGCCGGTCAGCCGCGCGACCGCGAGCGCCGCGCCGATCGTGCCGGCGGTCGCCGGGCGGAAGAAGCGCAAGGGGCTCGTC
>JBBSFF010000145.1:0-5911 GCA_038238995.1 Sphingomonadales bacterium | reverse complement strand
GCCGATGTCGCGACCGCGATCGCCGGTCGCGCGGCGATGGTTGCCGGGGCGACCGACGCCGTGCCGATCGTCGTGACGACGACCGCTCCCCACGGGCTGGCGACGGGCACGACGGTCGAAATCGCCGGGGTCGGCGGCAACACCGCAGCCAACGGCACGTTTGCCATAACCGTCACTGCGCCCGATGCCTTCGCCCTCGACAGCGCGACGGGCAACGGGGCGTGGACCGGCGGGGGGAGCGTCACCGACCGCGCCGCGCCGCGCCTCGCCGCCGCGCTCGGCGGCAGCGTCGGCGACGTCAGCACGATCGCCGCCGCGCTCGGCGCGGGGCCGCCGGGGGCCTTGCCCGGGGGAGCGGCCGGAACGCTGGCCGACATGGCGTTGCTTACCGCGCTGGCGGCGGCGCTCGACGTCGCCGCGCGCTACGGTATCGATGCGCTGACGCTCGTCCAGCTCGGCGCGCCCGTCGCGACGCCCGCCACCGCGAAGGCCGCAACGGCGGCGTTCCAGAAGCAGTATTCGCCCAGCGCGTGGCTCGGCGCGGTCCAACCGATCGAGGACAGCCTCCGCCATCTCCGGCGCGATGCGCTGGTCGCGCAGCTGCTCGGGGCCGGACCGGCACCGGCCTCACTCCCCGGCGCGGCCTTTTTCACGACCAACGACCTGTTCAATTACTTCCTGATCGACCCCGAGATGTGCGCCTGCGGGCAGACCACGCGGCTGCTGCAACCATCGCTCGCGATCCAGCAGCTGGTCCAGCAGGGGTTCCTCAACCTCGTCATCAATGCCACCCTCGACATGACCGACCCGCGCTGGGCGGAGTGGTCGTGGCGCCAGCAATATCGGCTGTGGCAAGCCAATCGCGAGGTGTTTCTCTACCCCGAAAACTATGTTCTGCCCGAGCTGCGGACGAGCGCATCGCCGTTCTTCAAGGACCTCGAGAACGACCTGAGGCAGACGACGTGCGATCACGACGCCGCCGAAGCCGCGTTCGGCAACTATCTGCGCAAGCTCGTCGGGGTGGCCAGGCTGGTGATTGCGGCGCACTACAACGCGATCAAGCCCGACGGGTCGAGCGTGCTCCACGTCTTCGCCCGCACTCGCGCCGCGCCGTACAAATGGTATTACCGCACGCGGGCGACGCTCGCCGCCAACGCCGGTACCGGCCTGCCGCCGGCGGGCAGCTGGAACGCGTGGCACGGGCTCAACCTCGATATCACGGCCGATCAGGTCGTGCCGGTCATTTGGGACCGCCGACTGTACCTGATCTGGCCAATCTTCAAGCAGGTGACGCAGAAGCAGGACAAACAGTCGGTGCCGACCGCGGGGGGCAACACGGTCGCCCCGCCACACCGCTTCTGGTCGATCCAGATCGGCATGAGCGAAAGCAGCGCCGGCCAGTGGCAACCGAAACGCACCTATGATGAAAAATTCTACATCGATTCCGAAGACCCGCCGAGTTCGTTCATGTTCAAGGCGAGCGAGGATGCCGAGCATAATCTGATTATCGCGGTGTTCCACCACGATTCGGCGTCGTCGGCGCTGACGTTCAAGCTTGTTGCCGAGGGGATGCTGCCGCTCCCCGACGCCGCCATCGCGATCATCGAGCATCCGGTCTATCGCCCGTCGCCGAGCGAGATCGACCTCAGCCAAGAACCGTCGTTCGCGCTGCTCACCCAGTCGCATTTCATCAAGTTCAACGGCCTCAACAACGAACCCGTCCCCACCGATTATTCGTTCAAGGGCCAGGATCTGACCTTTGGCGGCTGGGCGGCGGCCAACCCCCCCGGGCCGGTCGCGCTGAACGTGCTCTCCATCGGCTCGAAAACGACGAGCCCGGCTAGCCTCGAGGTGCTCGGCGCGATCACCAACCCGCGCATCGTCGTCCCGCAGCAGGAGCTGGTGTTTGATTCGGCCGACCCGTTTTTCGTCGCCGACCACCAGCGCGCGTACCTCGTCCAGCCGCATTATTTCACGGTGTCGTCGTCGCCCGTCGAGCTCGGCGACCTGACCTACGTCAAGAATTGGACGACCCGCTACCAGTTCGAGACGTTCTATCACCCGTACGCGCTGACCTTCCTGCGCGAGCTGGAAATCGGCGGCGTGCCGCGATTGCTGGCGCGCTCGCTGCAGCTGCAGCCCGAGACGGTGCGCGGTCTGCCTGCAGTTTTCGACTTCAAGACCCAATATCTGCCGCGGGCCGTCGTCCAGACGCCGTACCCGGGTGCCGTCAACGCGCCCGACCCGGGCGAGCGCGCGCTCGATTTCGATGCGGGCTCGAGCGGGGCCTATTCACTGTACAATTGGGAGCTGTTCTACCACGGCCCGATGTTCGTCGCGGCGCAACTGCTGCAGAACCAGAAGTTCGAGGAAGCGCTCGACTGGCTCAAATATATCTTCGATCCGACCGATCGCAGCGGCGGGGCGACGCCGCAGCGCTTCTGGCAGATGGCCCCGCTCAACGCGATGAACGCCGCCGACTGGACCAATCAGCAGATCGAGCATCTGCTTGGCGCGCTCGCCGGGTCGAAGCAGCTGGGAATCAACGATCCCGCGACGCAGAACGCGATCCTCGCGTGGATGGCCGACCCCTACGACCCGCATGCGGTCGCCAGCACGCGAATTTCCGCCTATGGCCGGGCGACCGTGATGAAGTTCCTCGACGTCGTCATCGCGTGGGGCGACAGTTACTATGCCCAATATACCGCCGAGACGGTCGGGCAGGCCGAACAGCTGTACATCATGGCCGACATGATCCTCGGGCCGAAGCCCGACCGGGTCCGGCGGCCCGCGGCGCAGCAGGCGGCACCGACGACGTACGCCCAACTTCAGACGCTCGACCTGTTTTCGAACACGCTGGTCAACGTCGAGAACGTCGTCATCGCCCCGCAGCCGCCGCAGGCGCTCGTGCAGGGGCTCGACGCCGGTCCGTCGCTCCCGCATTTTCCGGGCACGGCGGAGGGACTGCTGTTCTGCATCCCGCCCAACGCGCAGCTGATGAACTACTGGGGCAAGGTCGAACAGCGCCTGTACAACATCCGTCATTGTCTCAATCTGCAGGGCGTCGCGCAGCCGCTGCCGCTCTACGCCCCGCGGATCGATCCGCTGCAGCTGATCGCCGCCAAGGCGGGGGGTGCCACCAGCTTCGGCGGCGGGGCACCCGCCCCGATCTATCGCTTCGACACCTATGTCCGCAAGGCGCTCGACCTCGCCAGCGACGTCCGGTCGTATGGCGACCTCATCCTTGCCGCGCTCGAGAAGCAGGATGCCGAGACGCTCGCCGCGCTGCGTGCGCAGCAGGAAGCCGATATTCAGACGCGGATGCTGGACATCAAGACCGGCCAGGTCGTCGAGGCCGCGGACCAGATCACGGTCCTGCAGAACCAGCTCGCCGTCACCCGCGTCCGCCAGCAATATTATGCCAGCCGACAATTCATGAACGGCTGGGAGACCGCCGCGATGACGCTGCAGGGCGGCGCGCTGATCGCCAACGGCTTCGCGCTGATCCTCGATCTGACCGCGGGCGCGGCCCATCTCGCGCCGACTGTCACCGGCGGAGCGGCCGGCTTTGGCGGCAGTCCATTGATAAGTGTCGCCTACGGCGGCGACAACATCGCGTCGTCGGCGTCGTCGTGGGCGAGCGTCGCGCGCGGGCTCGGCGGGCTGTTGAGCGAGGCGAGCGGCATGGCCTCGACCGTCGGCGGCTACAAGCGGCGGGAGGACGACTGGGCGTTCCAGGCGACGATGGCGACGGCCGAGATCACCCAGATCGACAGCCAGATCAGCGCGGCGACCGATCATCTGACGACGGCGAAAAGCGAAATCGCGGTGCAGCAGCGCCAGATCGCCAATGCCGTCGCGGTCGACGATTTCCTGACGGCCAAGTACACCAGCGCGCAGCTCTATAGCTGGATGACGACGCAGCTCGGCACCGTCCATGCGCAGGCGTACCAACTCGCGTACAGCCTCGCGCAGCAGGCGCAGACCGCCTATCGCTATGAACTGGGTCGACCGCTCGACCAGTTCATCCAGCCGGCCTATTGGGACAGCCAGCGCAAGGGCCTGACCGCCGGCGACAGTCTGCTCCTCGACCTGCGCCGGATGGAAGCGCAGTTCCTCGCCAATAATCTGCGCGAACAGGAGGTTACGCGGCACATTTCGCTCGCGTTGACCCAGCCCGCGGCTTTGGTCGCGCTACTCGAGACCGGAAGCTGCACGATCGCCCTCGACGAAAGCCTGTTCGACCACGATCACCCGGGACAGTATTTCCGGCGGCTGCGTTCGGTTGCCGTGACCGTGCCGTGCGTCACCGGGCCGTATACCGGGGTCAACGCCACGCTCAGCCTCGGTCGCGCCGTCACCCGCACCGCCGCGCCGCAGGGCGGGTACCAGCCATGGCGGTGGGCCGACGCCGCGACCAACGCCGATCCTGACATCAGCGCGTCACCGGCGGTGGCGGCGGTCCCCGTCATCGCCATCAGTACCGGCCAGAACGATGCCGGACTGTTCGAGCCGCGCCTGACCGACGACCGCTGGCTACCGTTCGAGGGACAGGGGGCCGTCAGTTCATGGACGCTGACGCTCGACCCGCGCGACAATGCGTTCGACCTCTCGTCGATCACCGACATCATTCTTCACCTGCGCTATACCGCGCGCGGCGGTGGCGACGCCGAAGCCGTCCGCACCGCGCTCAAGCCCGCGTCGAGCCGGACGATCCTGATCAGTGCGCGCAACACGTTCGGCGACGCGTATTACGCCTTCTTCAACCCCCCCGACGCCGCCAGCCCGACCCAGACTCTGCAGCTTAAGCTGACCGACGCGCTGTTTCCCTTCTCCAATCTCGGCCGGCCGCGGCTGAAGACGCTCAATCTGGTGATGCCGCTGGCCGAGCCGCTGGCGCCGGCACTGGTGACCGCGATGGGCGGCGGGCTGAAGCTCGACGCGACGTTCGGGGCGACCGGCGTAGCGCCCCCCGTAGCGCTCAGCTTCGTGCCGGTTGCGCAGGCCGCGGCGGGCGGCGGCATCGTCGCTGCCCTGTCGACCGGGGACGTCGCGCTGGCGGCACCGACCGCGCCCGGATCGTTCGACGTGACGATCGTGCGGGCGACCCTCCCCGCGACGCTGCGCCAGAGCATCGGTGGCCACGACCGGCTCGATCCGGCGAAGGTCAGCGACATCCTTTTGCTGGTGACGTACGATCTGCTTTGAACGATGCTGACCGACGCCGACATCCAGCGCCTGGCCGACCGCATCGCGGCCGGCTTCGCGCCGCTGGTGGTCGGGACTTTCGGCTCGTACGCCGTCGGCCGCGCGACCGCGCGCAGCGACCTCGACCTGTTCGTCATCGTGTCGCCAGCAGCGGCGGTCGCGAACCCCGCCCGGGCCGTCCGCCGCCACCTGTTCGGCGTCCTGCATCCGCTCGATATCCATGTCTTTACCCCGGCCGAGTTCAACGACGAGGTCGACAGTGCGCTGTCGTTCACATGGGTGATCGCACGGCAGGCGCGGTTGTATCACGTCGCGCCCGGTGCGCTCGACCTCGTCCCGTCGCTCGCCGCGTCCGCGCGGGCGTCCGCTCGCTAGCGTATGGTAGCGATGGTCGGCGGTCGTCTGCAACCGGACACTAGTACGCGACGCAGTCCGATCAGGTCCGCTTCTTTGGCGCACCGAACCACGCCGGGCTCGACCACGCCAATCCGCCGTCGACCTGGGTGATCCGGACGTAATAATAATCACCGTCGTGCGGATCGTCGCGATCGACAAAGTTGAACTCACGATCCAACTGCGTTGCGGGCCGGACCCGACGTGCCGAAATAAGATCGTCGAACGCCCCGGCACCCGTGTTGCGGGACACACCCGGATCTACGTCGCGCGAAACGACCGTGCCGGGAACCGCAATCGTCGCGTCGAG
>JBBSFF010000144.1:0-5929 GCA_038238995.1 Sphingomonadales bacterium | reverse complement strand
TCACGCCGCCGACGACGCTCAGCGTCACCGCCTCGATCAGGAACTGCATCGCAACATCGGCCGATCGCGCGCCCGTCGCCATCCGCAGCCCGATCTCGCGAGTGCGCTCGGTCACCGATACCAGCATGATGTTCATGATGCCGATGCCGCCGACGATGAGCGACACGCCGGCGATGCTCGCCAACAGCGCGGTCATCGTGTCGCTGGCGTGGTCGAGCGTGTCGGCCATCTCCTCGAGGTTGACCTCGTCGAGCTTGGGCAGGTTGGCGAGCGCGAACGCGGCGGCCGGGGTGTAAAGCCCCTTGGTCAGCGCCTGCGCCGCCTGCGTTTCGACGGTAAAGTCGTCCGCCGTTCCGCCCGCGCTTTGCGCCCCTTGCGCGCTCGCATAGCTTTTCGTCGCGGCCCCGTTGCCGTGCCGCTTGTGCAGCAGCACCTTTACGTCGTCGCCGATCCGCGATGCCTCGCCGGCCTTTTCGCCCGCGATGACGATGCCCTTGAGCTGCGACGTGCCGAGCGCCGCCTGCAGTTTCTGCCACGGCACGAACAGCACTTCCTTCTGATCGTCCGATTCGCCCGAGGTGACGCCGACGATCTGCACGGCGATGCCGCGGAACTCGATGCTTTTGCCGCGCGGGTCGCTACCGGTGCCGAACAACTGGTCGGAGAGCGCACGGCCGATCACCGCCTCGCTCGCGCCGTCGGCGAAGACGCGACCGGGGCGCACATCCCACGAATAGGCGTCGGCGAATGCCGGTGCCACACCTTCGACCTTGGCGAACACCTTGGCGGCCCCGACCGCGACACTGGTCCGCGTCGCGACCAACGGGCTGATCGCCTTGACCCCGGCGACGCCGCGGATGGCGTCGACATCGGCGACCGTCAGCGAGCTCGCCGCCCCGCTGCCCGAGGCGATCCCGACGCTCTCCCCGCCGCGCGTGTAGTTGCCCGAATTGACGAAGACGAGCTTGGTGCCTGCCGAGCTGACCTCGCCCTCGACCGACGCGCGCGCACCGGTGCCGAGCCCGATCATCGTCAGGACCGCGGCGACGCCGATGATCATGCCGAGCATGGTCAGCAGCGTCCGCAGCCGGTTGCGGCTGAGCGAACGGATCGCCAGCCGGATGTTGATGGGCATCAGCGCGAACATCGGCGTCTCCTGCGACGAACGGACGAGGTCATTCGGACCGCAGGGCGATCACGGGGTCGAGGCGCGCGGCCCCCCGGGCGGGGCCGAAACCGAAGGCGATGCCGGACACCGCCGCCATCGCCACCGCGACGACGAGCATGATCGGCGACACCGCCGTCGCCCAGTGCAGGCCGTATTTGGTCACGAGCAGCCCCGCCCCGCCAAGCGCGAGGCCGATGATCCCGCCGACCGCCGCGAGCGTCACCGCCTCGACGAGGAACTGGAGCGTGACGTCGGTCGTCCGCGCGCCGAGCGCCATCCGCAGGCCGATCTCGCGTTTGCGCGCCGCGACCGACACCAGCATGATGTTCATGATGCCGATGCCGCCGACGAGCAACGACACCGCCGCCGCGCCGGCAAGCAGATAGGTGAAGGTCCGCCCCGCCTGACGCAGGCTTTTCGACATCTCCTCCCACGACGATTGTTCGAAGCCGACCGAGTTCGAATGGACCGCGCGCGCCAGCTGCGGATCGGACCCCATGCCGGGAAGCGCCGCGTTGCTTTGCGTTTCGACCCGGAAATCGTTGGCGGTGTCGGCGGGCAGGCGGTGGAGCGTGCGCAGCTGTTCGCGGATCACCGTGGCGACGGCGCTGGTCACGGCGATCGAGGTCGACCGGACGGTGATCTCGTCGAAGCTGTTGCGACCGAGCAGGCGCATCGCGGCCGCGTTCGGCAGATAGACGGGCGGCACGAGGCCGGTCGCACCGGTCCCGGTGCCGTCGATCACGCCGACGACCCGCAACGCCGTGCCGCCGACCGGAACCGTCTGGCCGAGCGGCGACGCGGCGCCCGGCCACAGCCGCGCGCCGACCGCGCGGGCGATGAGGAGGACGGGCGCGCCGTCGCGATGCTCGCTCGCGCTCGGCAGGCGGCCGCTGGTCAGCTTCCAGCCGGTCATTTCGGGCCACGCGAGGTCGAAGCCGACTAGCCGGATCGTCGTCACCGGCAGCGCCGCGGCCGCATCGACGCTGGCGTTGCCCTGGACGGCCCCGGCAGCCGATTTGACGTCGGCGATCCGGCCGAGCATCGCCATCTCGGCCGCACCGAGCGGCGTCGCGGGCGACTTGAACTGCGTGCGCTTGACCGCGCGAATCCGACGCCGCGCATCGACGACAGCGGCGTTTTGCAACTGATCGGCCATCTGCGAACCGTCGACGACGGCGTTCGCCGGCTGGCCGCCTTCCGACGGCTCGCCGCCGCCGCTGTCCTGTTGGCCACTCGAATCGACCCCGGACGGGGTGAAGTTGCCCTGCTTGATCGAAATCCGCGTCGGACCCGCGCTTTCGATCTGCTCCTCGATCCGCAGCTGTGCGCCGCGACCGAGCCCGGAGACGATCACCACCATCGCCACGCCGACGCTCATGCCGAGCAGCGTCAGCAGCGCCTGCAGCGTGTTCTGCGTCAGCGCCTTGAGCGCCATCTGGACGTTAATGAGCATGCGGTTTGCCCGCAGGTTTGCCGTAATCGGGGAATTTCGCGCGCGGAACCTCGACCAGCGCGGACACGCCCTGCACGACGATGCCGACGCGGACGACGCTCTTCGAATCGTCGACCGGCTGGCCCGGTCCGGTCCACAGCGTGTTCGTCGGATCGGGGTGCATCGTCACGAATTCGGTCTTCGCCCCCGGGCGGTCGATCTCGACGCTGAGTTCGCTCGCCGCCGACGCGGGCAGCGCCTTGCCCGCCGCGTCCATCAGGTAAAGCCGCACGCCGCCCTTGGGGGCGAGCAGGATCTCGAAATGCGCGTTCTTGGTGGCTTTGAGAATGCCCCCATGCGGCGCTTCGTGGATGACGCCGTTGTGCGCGGCGACCGGGGCCGACGCCGCGAACATCAGCGCGGGGAGCAGCAGGAACAGCTTATTCATGGCGAAGGGCCTCGATGGGGTCGAGCCGGGCGGCGCGACGGGCGGGGTAGAGACTGAAGGCGACGCCGAGCAGCGCCGCGACGGGCAGGGCGAGCACCGCCGAAAGCGGCGAGACGACCGTCGACCATTGGAAGAAATGCTCGAGCCCGCCCGACGCCAGCATGCCGCCGACGACGCCGAGCACCCCGCCCGCAAGGCACAGCAGGATCGCTTCGAGGACAAATTGCAGCGCGATGTCGCGCCGCCGGGCGCCGAGCGCGATGCGCAGTCCGACTTCGCGCGTCCGCTGTGTGACCGACAGCAGCAGCAGGTTCATGACGCCGATCCCGCCGACGAGCAGCGACACCGTCGCCACCCCGGCGAGCAGCGCCAGCATCGTCAGGTTGGTCCGCCGCAACGACGCCGACAGCTGTTCGATCGTCAGCCGGTCGATATCCTGGAGGTTGCCCGTGACCGCCCGCGCGAGCGCCGGCGACAGCCCCTTGCCGATCGCCTGCTGCGCCACCGTCGCGACGGAGAAATCGTCGGGCGTCGCCACCCCGATCCGGTGGCGCTCGCGCAGCAGCAGCTTGATCCGCTTGGCGAGCGCGCTGACGTCACCCGCCGATTCGCTCGTGACGGCGATGGTGTTGAGCTTGCTCAGGTTGAGCAGCCGGTTGATCGTCGTCACCGGCACATAGACCGCGTCGAACTGGTCGTCGCCCGCCGTCGGCTGCGATGCCCAGCTTCGGCTGGTGACGACGCCAACGACGCGAAACCGCTGGTTCCACAATGTCACCGTCCGCCCGACCGGATTGGCGCCGTCGCCGAACAACCGATCGGCGACGATGCGACCGATCACCATCACCTGCGTCGACCCGTCGACGTCGGCATCGGACAGGAACCGGCCGTGCGCCATCGACCAGCCGCTGCGAACCTCGGGCAGCTTCGCCTCGGTGCCGTGCAGACGGGTAAACCATTGCTTCCTGCCCGGATCGTCGGCGACGGAGATGTGCGCGTTCTCGTGCACCCCGGCGACGACATACTGGACGCCCGACAGCTTCGCGATCGCGGCGGCGTCGGCGCGCGTCAGCGTCGCCGCCGAACCGAGTCCGGCCGAAACATCGCCCAACCGGTCCTTGGCGGTCGGATGGTCGTGGATCGCGAGCGGATCGTCCTCGTAATGCGCCAGCATCAACCGCGGATCGGCAGCGACATAGCCGGTCGGCGCCCACGGCCCGCCTCCCGCCATCACGCCACGGAAGAACGTCAACGTCGCGAGACGATATTCGGGGCGTGGAGCCTGTGGCCACATCCCGCCCGTGCGCGGCGCGAGCAGTGCGGTGTGGCCGATATTCCCGTCGGGGTCGGTCATTTCCTCGCGCGCGCGCTGGAAGTTGCCTGCCGTCACCATGATCAGATTGGCCCCCGCCGCGCGGAGTTGATCATCGACCGACTGCTGCGCCCCGCGCCCGAGCGCGACGCTGGTGACGAGCGCGCCGACCCCGACCATGACGCCGATCATCGCCAGCGCGGTCTGCATCCGGTGGCGCAGCAAGGCGTGGAACGCGAGCTGGAGAATAGGATACCGGGCGAGCACGCCGCGCCTTCAACCGACCGCGGCGATCGCGACGGGGGCTTCCGCGAAGGTGTCGCGCGGCGCGTTGGGCCTGTCGCTCAGAATCTTGCCGTCGCGCACCGCGATCACGCGCGTGCCATAGGCGGCGATGTCGGGCTCGTGGGTGATGAGCACGATCGTGATCCCGCGCCGTTCGCGCAGCTCCTGCAGGATGCGCATCACCTCGATCGATGTGACGCTGTCGAGGTTGCCGGTCGGCTCGTCGGCGAGGATTAGCGTCGGCTCGTTGACCAGCGCGCGCGCGATCGCGACCCGCTGCTGCTGGCCGCCCGAAAGCTGGTTGGGATGGTGATGCGCCCGGTCCCCCAGCCCCATCGCGATCAGCGCCTTCATCGCCTTGTCGCGCCGCTCGGCGACCGGCATCACCGGGCGGCTGTACAGCAGCGGCACCTCGACGTTCTCGACCGCGCTCGTGCGCGGCAGGAGGTTGAACCCTTGGAAGACGAAGCCGATCTGGCGGTTGCGGATATCGGCGAGTTCGTCGCGCGTGAGGCCCGACACGTCCTTGCCGTCGAGCAGATACTTGCCCTCGGTCGGGCGGTCGAGGCAGCCGATGATGTGCATCAGCGTCGACTTGCCCGACCCCGACGGGCCGGTGATCGCGACGAATTCGCCCGGTTCGATCTCGAGCGAAACTCCGGCGAGCGCCTGCACGACATTGTCGCCGAGCGTGTAGGTCTTCTTCAGGTCCTGTAGCGAGATGATCGACATCGTGGCTCCTGCGGGAGAAGGGGGTCGGCGCGCCGCTAGTGCTTGGCCGGGTCGAGCACGACAGGGCCGTTGAGCCCCGCGTAATTGTACAGGACCGCGGCGACCGACTTCTCCGCCCCGGCCATGCCGTAGGTCTTGCCCGCGCCTTCGATCACGTAATATTCGTTGGCAGCGTGGCTGTTGCCGCCGAAGCCGAGCATGCCGCCGACGATCGGAATGTCGAACGGCGCGCCGTTGCCGGCGAACAGATAGGCGGGCCAATAGCCGCCCATGATGCTGTTGAGCGACGATACCGGCGGGTGGCTGACGCCGAATTGTTCGAACGCGGCATAGACCGCGTGGCCGATCTCGTTGTCGGTGCTGCGCTTGGCCCATGGCACGTCGCCGACGACATTGATCTCGACATCCTTGTAGCCGAGCTGGTCGAGATATTTCCGCAGCTTGGCGACGATGTCGGGCCCGGTCATGTTGGGAATATAGCGAAAGTTGTGCTTCGACGTGATCTTGTTGGGCAGGATCGCGCCCGACCCGCCGGCGAACATGTTGCCG
>JBBSFF010000143.1:0-5942 GCA_038238995.1 Sphingomonadales bacterium | reverse complement strand
GGACCGCGCGCGAAATCGCCGACAATACCGCCCCCGTCTCGGTCGCGCTGACGCGGCAGATGCTGTGGCGGATGCTCGGGGCGGGGTTGCCGATGGACGCGCACAAGGTCGACAGCCGCGCGATCTACAGCCGCGGGCGGTCGGGCGACGCGAAGGAAGGCGTGATGTCGTTCATCGAGAAACGCCCCGCCGCCTTCCCCGACAGCGTCGCCGACGGCATGCCCGACTTCTACCCGTGGTGGGACGCGCCGCATTACGGTTGACGCAAACGTCAACGCGCGCGACGGGGATGGCATGATTGCATCCGACATCCCCGCGCCCCTCGTCGTATTCGCCGGCGCGGTCCCGCCCGCCCCGGCATGGTTCACGACCGCGCTCGACCACGCGCCCGAACGGTCGCGCATCGTCGTCGACGGCGCGGGGATCGAGGTGCTGACCTGGGGTGAGCGCGGCAAGCCAGGGTTGCTCCTTCTTCATGGCAACGGCGCGCACGCCGACTGGTGGAGCTTCATCGCGCCATTCTTCGCCGACGTCAAAGGACAGGGCTATCGCGTCGCGGCATTCTCGTGGAGCGGGATGGGCGGGTCCGACCACCGCGAGGGCTATTCGGTCGAAGGGTTCGTCGCCGAGATTTTCGCGGTCGCGGAGGCGACGGGGTTGTTCGACGCCGGACCGCCGACGGTCGTCGCGCACAGCTTCGGTGGCTTTCCGATGATGGCGGCGGTCCATCATTATGGGGAACGCTTCGCCGCCGCCGTGATTGTCGACACGCCGTTCCGCCAGCCGGGAGAGCCCGGCGGACGCCCGCCAAACGCGACGAACCGCCCGCACCGGGTCTATCCGACGCTCGCCGCCGCGCTCGCCCGTTTTCGCTTCGCGCCGGTGCAGGGGTGCCCGAACCCGTTCATCGCCGACTTCATCGCGCGCAAGTCGCTCGTCGAGGTCGACGCGACAGACGGGGGCGGCTGGACGTGGCGGTTCGATCCGTTCCTGTGGCACCGCTTCGAGGTCGGCAACGAACGCTCGCTGCTCGCCGACCCGAAGTGCCCGGTCGCGTTAATCTGGGGCGAGCGGTCGATGCTGATGCCGCCCGAGCGGATCGCGGCGATGCGCGCGCTGCTCCCGCCCGCGACGCCGGCGGTCGCGATCCCCGACGCCGAACATCACGTGATGGTCGACCAGCCGCTGGCCTTTATCAGTGCCTTGCGCGGATTGTTGGCGGGATGGCCTTAAGGATACTTCCTCGTCATTCCCGCGAAAGCGGGAAACCATCTCCAGCAGCAGGTGATGGCTTCCCGCTTTCGCGGGGATGACGGAGAGGGTCGGTTGGCCGTCCGCGACCGCGGCAGGCGCTCAGCCCTTATATTGCGCCGGAAACAGCTTCTTCAGCGCCGCAACCTTGGGCAGGTCGAACGCGACGATGTACGGATACGTCGGGTTCCGCGCGAGGAAATTCTGGTGATAGCCCTCGGCGGCGAAGAACGGCTTGCCGCTTTCGACCGTCGTAACCACCGGCGCGGGGTAGGCCTTCGCCGTGTTGAGCTGGGCGATGTACGCCGTCGCGACCTTCGCCTGGGTGGGGGTCTGCGCGAAGATCGTGCCGCGATACTGGGTGCCGCTGTCGGGCTCCTGATGGTTGAGCTGGGTCGGGTCGGTCGCGACCGAGAAATAGATGCGCAGGAGCTGGCCGTAGCTGATTTTGGCGGGATCGTAACTGATCCGCACCGCCTCGGCATGACCCGTCAGGCCCGTGCCGACGACCTCGTACTGCGCGGTCGCCGCCTTACCGCCGGCGTAGCCCGAGACGACGTCGGTGACGCCCGCGACGTGCTCGAACACGCCTTCGAGGCCCCAGAAACAGCCCCCGGCGAACACCGCGACGGCCTTGCCTGGGGTCGCGGGGGCGTCGATCGCGGGGGCGGGGACGACGCGGACCGTTTCGGCGGCACCGACGTGCTGGCCGAGCAGGGTGACGGCGATCGCCGCAGACGTGACGCCGAGCAATAACTTCTTCATCGATCTATCCTTGGTTCAGGCGCGGGTAGGCGCGAAGGTCATCGCCACCCCGTTCATGCAATAGCGCAGCCCGGTTGGCTTCGGCCCGTCGTCGAAGACGTGGCCGAGGTGCCCGCCGCAGCGGCGGCAGTGGACCTCGGTCCGGCTCATGCCGAGCGAACCGTCGTTGCGGTTGCGAACGGCGGTCCTGAGCGGCTGCCAGAAGCTCGGCCAGCCGGTGCCGCTGTCGAACTTGGTCGCGCTCGCGAACAACGGCAACGCGCAGCCGGCGCAGGCGAAGGTGCCGGGACGGTGTTCGTCATTGAGCTTCGACGTGAACGGTGTTTCGGTGCCCTCCTCGCGCAGCACCGCGAACGCGGCAGGCGACAGCTTCGCGCGCCACTGCGTCGGGGTCAGGGTGACCTCGAACTTCTCCGCCGTTGCGGCGCGCGCGGTGAAACGACCGCCGAACGCCGACCAGACGAGCGGGGCGGCAACGGCGGCGGTGGCAAGGTTAACGAACGAGCGGCGGGAAACGGTGGGCATGGGGCCTCGTGGAGTTGGGTGCTACACGACTATACGTATGACACCCGCCCGTGGTTACATCGCCCCGGCGAACCCCTTGCCGTCGGCGGCGAGGCGGACGAGCAGCGGCGCGGGTTCGATGCCGTACGCCGTCAACTTGTCGACGATTTCCGCCAGCCCGACGCTGCCCGCCCAGAACATCGGCCCGCCGCGATAGACCGGCCAGCCATAGCCGTTGATCCAGACGATATCGATGTCGCTCGCGCGCTGCGCCATGCCCTCGTCGAGGATCTTCGCGCCTTCATTGACCATCGGGTACAGGCAGCGTTCGAGGATTTCGGCGTCGTCGATCTGGCGGCGGTTGACCCCGCGCTCGGCGGCATAGTCGAGGATGATCGTCTCGGCGACCGGCGACGGCACGCGGTTCCGCGCCGCGTCGTAGTCGTAGAAGCCGTGGCCGTTCTTCTGGCCGCGCAGCCCCGCCTCGCACAGCCGGTCGCGGATCGTCACGCCCTTCGATGTCTCCGCCGACCAGCCGATGTCGAGCCCGGCGAGGTCGGACATCTGGAACGGCCCCATCGGGAAGCCGAAGTCGAACAGCACGCGGTCGACGTCGGCGGGCAGCGCGCCCTCGATGATCAGCTGCGTCGCCTGCTGCTGCCGCTGGCCGAGCATCCGGTTGCCGATGAAGCCGTCGCACACCCCGGCAACGACCGCGACCTTGCCGATCTTCTTCGCGGTCGCCATCGCGGTCGCGAGTACCGGGCCGGCGGTCTTCGCGCCGCGCACGACCTCGAGCAGGCGCATGACGTTCGCGGGCGAAAAGAAGTGCAGCCCGACGACCGACTCGGGCCGCGAAGTCGCCGCCGCGATCTCGTCGACGTTGAGGTAGCTCGTGTTCGACGCGAGGATCGCGCCGGGCTTGGCGAGGCGGTCGAGCTTGCCGAACACCTCCTTCTTGATGTCCATGTTCTCGAACACCGCCTCGACGATCAGGTCGGCGGCGCTGAGCGCGTCGAGGTCGAGCGACGGGGTCAGCAAACCCATCCGCGCCTCGACGTCGTCGGCGGTCATCCGGCCCTTGGCGGCGGTGTTTTCGTAATTCTTGCGGATCGTCGCGACGCCGCGATCGAGCGCCTCCTGCTTCATCTCGACGATCGTCACCGGCACCCCGGCGTTCAAGAAATTCATCGCGATGCCGCCGCCCATCGTCCCCGCGCCGATGACGCCGACGCTGGCGACCGGCAGCAGGGGCGCGTCGGGGTCGAGCCCGTCGATCTTGTTCGCCTGGCGCTCGGCAAAGAAGACATAGCGTTGCGCGCGCGACTGAAGTCCCGTCATCAGCCCGATGAACAATTTGCGCTCGACCGCCAGCCCCTCGTCGAACGGCAGCGTCGCCGCCGCCTCGATGCACTGGATGTTTGCCTCGGGCGCGTCGAAGCCTCGGAACGCCTTGGCGTTCGCTGTGCGGTATGCGTCGAACATCCCGTCGTCGACGCCCGCCACCGGCTTGTCGCGGACGCGGGTCAGCGGGAGGTTCTCACTGAGGACGCGGCGGGCGAAGCCGATCGCGCCGCTTCGCAAATCGTCGACGATCGCGTCGATCAGCCCCGACGCGGCGGCGGCCTTGGCCGAGATGTGCTTGCCGGTTGCGACCATGTCGAGCGCCGCCTTCGCGCCGACCAGCCGTGGCAGCCGCTGCGTCCCGCCCGCGCCGGGGAGGAGGCCGAGCTTGACCTCGGGGAGGCCGAACTTCGCCGACGGTACCGCGACGCGGAAATGGCAGACGAGCGCGACCTCGAGCCCGCCGCCGAGCGCGGTGCCGTGGATCGCCGCGACGAGCGGCTTCGGGCAGTTTTCCATCACCGCCTGCACCTCGTGGAGCCCAACCCCGCGCGGCGGCTTGCCGAATTCGGAAATGTCCGCCCCGGCAATGAAGGTCCGCCCGGCACAGATCAGGACGATCGCCTTGACCTGCGGGTCGGCGACGGCGGCGGCGATGCCGTGGGCCAGCCCGTCGCGGACATCGGCCGACAGCGCGTTGACCGGGGGCGAGTCGAGCGTGAGGACGCCGATATCGCCGTCGATCGTCAGGTCGGCAACGGCATTGATCGCGGTCATGGCGCAATTCTCCCCAAAAGCCGCTGTTGCGGCGCAGCAATCGCTCGTAAAGGCGTTGCGATGACCTTCGCTAGCCCCGATGCCGTCGCGCTGCAACCGGAAGCCCACCCCAAGCTCGGGACGATTCTGCTGCTCGGCAGCCTGACCGCGATCGGCGCGATGTCGATCGACCTGTACCTGCCGAGCCTGCCGGCGATCGGGCGCGATTTCGCCGTCGACGCCGCGAGCGTCCAGCGCAGCATGTCGGCATTCTTTATCGGCATGGCGGTCGGCGGGTTGATCTACGGGCCGGCGTCGGATCGCTTCGGTCGTCGCCCGGCGCTCCTCGCGGGGATCGCGCTCTACATCGCCGCGTCGATCGGTTGCGCCGCCGCCCCGACGATCGACTGGCTCGTCGCCGGGCGGTTCGTCCAGGCGCTCGGCGCGTGTTCGGGACAGGTGCTCGCCCGCGCAGTGGTCCGCGACCGTTATCATCATCAGGATTCGGCGCGGATCTTCTCGCTGCTGACGCTCGTGCTCGGCGTTGCGCCGATGGTCGCGCCGACGATCGGGGCGTGGCTGGTGACCTTCACCTCGTGGCGGACGATCTTCGCCGTGCTCGCCGCCGTCGCGCTGGTCATCGGCGCGGCCGTCGCGTCGCGGCTGACCGAGAGCCGGTCGGCGACGACGGCAGCGCTGGCGGCGCGCGAGAACGTGCTCGGTTCGTTCGCCCGCCTCCTGCGCCAGCGGCGGCTGATCGGGTACCTGCTCGGCGGGGCGCTCAACGGCGCGACATTGTTCACCTATATCGCGAGCGCGCCCGACCTGCTGATCACGCAATTCGGCTTCAGCCCGCGCACGTTCGCCGTCGCCTTCGCGGTGATCGCGGTCGGCATCATCGGGTCGAGCCAGGTCAATCGCGCGCTGCTCGCGCGGTACGACAGCGACCGCATCCTCGCCGTCGCCTCGCTCGCCGGGGTCGTCGGCGGGGCGGGGCTCGTTGTCGCGGCGCTCGTCGGCGCGCATTTGGCGGTACTGGCGATGTTGTTCGTGACGCTGTCGTCGTTCGGGCTGATCTCGGCCAACGCGTCGGCCGGCGCGCTCGGGGTCGACCCGCTGCGCGCGGGGGCGACCTCGGCGCTGATCGGGTCAGCGTCGTTCGGGCTGGGCGCGCTCGCGGCGACGATCGCCGGGGCGTTCCACGACGGGACGCCGCGCCCGATGGCGGTCGTCATGGCGGTGTCACTGATCGGGGCCGCGCTCGCGCTGCACACGCTCGCCCTGCCGCGACGGGTCGCGGCGGCGTGACGGCGCCCGCGCTG
>JBBSFF010000142.1:0-5961 GCA_038238995.1 Sphingomonadales bacterium | reverse complement strand
GGACCGGGTTACGCTGCGATTGCGAATGCCGTGTTGTCGTTGGCATTTCTGGGTTGTGAACGCTTTAACGGCTTATTCAGGCCGGGCGAAGGTCTTCGTCTTTGAACACACGTCGATCCTGTTTCGGCCCCATGCCGCCCCCGACAACGGGGTTGGAATGGTGGAGCCGCCGGGTACCGCCCCCGGGTCCGCTGTGTCTATTGCACGACACCCTCTATCGCCATAGCCGACCGTGTTACCGGACTGCGGAATCGATATAGGCGTTCGCCGCGCGAATGTGAAGCTTATGCGGCGCGCAGCGCCGTCACGAAGCGGTCGACGAACGGCATGAACACCGACGAGGGGAGATCGACCGGCAGATCGACGATATCGAGATAGTGATCGAGCATCGTCTGGTTGATCTCGTCCCAGTCATAGCGGCGGCTCAGCACGAGACCCGCCTCGCCCGCCATCGCGGCCGCGCGTTCGTCGGTCAGATACGTCGTCAGCGCTGCCGCATAGGCCGTGATGTCGCCCGGCGTGACAAGCTGTCCCGAGATTCCGTGATGGACGATGCTCGACGTGCCCGTCGCGCGCGCGCCGACGACCGGCAGCCCGCACGCCATCGCTTCGAGCGTGACATTGCCGAAGGTCTCGGTCGTCGACGGGTTGAACAGCATGTCGGCCGAGGCGTAGGCGACGGCAAGGTCGGACCCGGCGAGTTGCCCGGTGAAAACGGCCTGCGGCATCCGCGCTTCGGCCCATTCGCGGGCCAGCCCGTCGCCGACGATCAGCACGCGGTGCGCGATGCCGTCGGCTGTCAGCCGGTCGATCGTGTCGGCGAAGACGTCGAGCCCCTTCTCCATCACCAGCCGCCCGACGAAAGCAATGACGCGCTCGTCGTCGCCGATGCCGTGGTGCCGCCGCCAGTCGACCGAGCGGCGCGATGGGTTGAATATCGTCGGGTCGACGCCACGGCTCCAGATCTTGACGTTTTCCGCCATGCCGTCCGCAACGAGTTGCTCGGCCATCGATTCCGACGGCGCGTAGATCTCGGGCAGGCCAGTATAGAGGTTGCGCATGACGTCGCCGAGGATGCTGTTGACCCAACCGAGCCCGTAATAGCCGAGATAAGTGTCGAAGCGCGTGTGCGCCGACGCGACGACCGGCACACCGTGCGTCTGGCCCCAGCGCTTGGCATGGAAGGCGAGCCGGTCGGGGACCGACAGATGGATCAGATTCGGTGCGAATGCTTCGAGATCGCGCCGCGTCGCACCGTCCATCGCATAAGCGAAGCGGTAGTCGCCGCGTCCGGGGATTCTGACCGATGGCACCGAAATCAGCGTGCCGGTCGGCTCGAACGCCGGCGTGTCGCTCGTCGGCGAATATACTCGCACCGCGACGCCCTGACGTTCGAGAAAGCCTACGAGCCGGTTGAGCGCATTGTTCACTCCATCGCGCTGATAGTTGTAGTTTCCGGAGAAGAGAGCGACGCGAAGCTGGTCTGGGCGCACGGGGCAGCATCCTCTGTCGGGCATCGGCCGATTAGATACGTCGGCATTATGACTTTGGTTGGGCAACGCGCGGAAACACGGTCGGCTGCATCGTTACGGTGCCGGACAAAGAAAAACCCCGCCGGATCGCTCCGGCGGGGTCGTTTCTTTGCGGGCGGGCGATCCACCCGCCTAACCGACGACCTCGCCGAGCGGCGACGACAGGACGTCGGCTTCGGGCGGCAGCGGCACCGCGACCACCTGCTTTGCCGCCTGGCTTGCGCGGAGCGCGGCGTCGCGCGACGTCGCCGTCACACGCATCCGCGCCATCGCCGCGCCGGTTCCCGCCGGGATCAGGCGTCCGACGATGACGTTCTCCTTCAAGCCGGTCAGCGTGTCGATCTTGCCCTGGACGGCGGCTTCGGTCAGGACGCGCGTCGTTTCCTGAAACGACGCGGCCGAGATGAAGCTCTTGGTCTGGAGCGACGCCTTGGTGATGCCGAGCAGGACCGGCTTGCCTTCGGCGGCAACCTCGTTCTTGCCGAGCTTGGCGTTCTGCTCTTCCATCTCGAGCCGGTCGACCTGCTCGCCGACGAGCATCGTCGTATCGCCCGACTTCGTGATCTCGACCTTCTGCAGCATCTGGCGGACGATCGTCTCGATGTGCTTGTCGTTGATCCGCACGCCCTGGAGTCGGTAGACCTCCTGGATTTCTGCGCACAGATATTCGGCGAGCGGCTCGATCCCGAGGACATCCAATATGTCGTGCGGGTTCGGGTTGCCGTCGATCAGATAGTCGCCGCGGCGGACATAATCGCCCTCCTGCACCGAGACATGCTTGCCCTTCGGGATCATGTATTCGGCGACGTCGGAGCCGTCCTCGGGACGGATGTTGATCCGGCGCTTGGTCTTATAGTCCTTGCCGAATTCGACCCGCCCGTTGATCCGGGCGATGACCGCATTGTCCTTCGGGATTCGCGCCTCGAACAGCTCGGCGACGCGCGGCAGACCACCGGTGATGTCGCGCGTCTTAGCGGCGTCCTTCGGGATGCGCGCGACGACGTCGCCCGCCTCGACGTCCTGGCCGTCGGCGACCGAAAGGATCGCGCCGACCGCGAGCATGTAGCGCGCGCTTTCGCCCGACGCCTCGTCGAGCAGGGTGATGCGCGGACGAAGCTCTTCCTTCTGCTTGACCGAACGCCAGTCCTGCACGACCTTCTGCGCGATGCCGGTGGCGTCGTCGACGTTCTCCGACATCGACAGGCCTTCGATCAGGTCCTGATACTTCACCCGGCCCGACTTTTCGGTGATGACCGGGAGCGTGTACGGATCCCAGTCGGCGAGGCGGTCGCCCTTGCTGACGATCGCGCCGTCGAGGTGGATCAGCGCGGTGCCGTACGCGATGCGGTGGATCGACCGCTCGCGGCCATCCGAGTCGAGCAGGACGAGTTCGCCGTTGCGCGCCATCGAGATGTTGCGCCCACGGCTATCCTTGATCGTCGACATGTTGCGCAGCATCACTGTGCCGTCGACGAGCGCGTCGAGGGTCGACTGCTCGCTGACCTGCGCCGCGCCGCCGATGTGGAAGGTCCGCATCGTCAGCTGCGTCCCCGGCTCGCCGATCGACTGCGCGGCGATCACGCCGACGGCTTCGCCGATGTTGACCGGGGTGCCGCGCGCGAGGTCGCGCCCGTAGCACGTGCCGCACACGCCGGTCTTGGTCTCGCACAGCAATGGCGAGCGGATCTTGACCTCGGCGACCGCCGCCTTCTCGATCCGCGCGACGTCGACTTCGCTGAGCAGCATGCCCGCGGGCGCGATGACCTCGCCGGTCTTCGCGTCGACGATGTCGTCGAGCACGGTCCGACCGAGAATGCGCTCGCTGAGCGAGACGATCGTGTTACCGCCCTCGACGATCGCCTTCATCGTCATGCCACGCTCGGTCTTGCAGTCGTCCTCGATGACGACGCAGTCCTGGCTGACGTCGACGAGCCGCCGCGTCAGATACCCCGAGTTCGCGGTCTTCAACGCCGTATCCGCGAGGCCCTTGCGCGCGCCATGGGTCGAGTTGAAATATTCGAGGACCGTCAGCCCCTCCTTGAAGTTCGAGATGATCGGCGTCTCGATGATCTCGCCGCTCGGCTTGGCCATCAGCCCGCGCATGCCCGCAAGCTGCTTCATCTGCGCCTGTGACCCGCGGGCGCCCGAATGCGCCATCATGTAGATCGAGTTGATCGGCTTCTCGCGGCCCGCATCGTCGATCGGTCGCGCCGAAATCTCGCGCATCATCGCGTCGGCGACCTTGTCACCGCAGCGCGCCCACGCATCGACGACCTTGTTGTACTTCTCGCCCTGCGTGATCAGACCGTCCTGATACTGCTGCTCGAAGTCCTTGACCATCGCGCGGGTGTCGTTGACCATCCTCTCCTTCTCGGGCGGGATGACCATGTCGTCCTTGCCGAAGCTGATCCCCGCCTTGAACGCGTTCTGGAAACCGAGCGTCATGATCGCGTCGGCGAACAGCACGGTCTCCTTCTGGCCGCAATGGCGGTAGACGATGTCGATGACGTCGGCGATGTCCTTCTTGATCAACAGGCGGTTGATCACCTCGAACGGCACCTTGTGGCTCTTCGGCAGCGTCTCACCGAGCAGCATCCGGCCCGGCGTCGTCACAACCCGGCGCAGGACCATCTTGCCGTCCTCGTCGGTCGTTTCGACCCGCGCGGTGATCTTCGAGTGGAGCGTGACGACCTTGGCGTGGAGCGCCTGGTGAACTTCGGCCATGTTGGCGAACGCCATCCCGGCGCCGGGCTCACCCTCGCGGTCCATCGACAGGTAATACAGCCCGAGGACCATATCTTGCGACGGCACGATGATCGGCTTGCCGTTGGCGGGGCTGAGGATATTGTTGGTCGACATCATCAGGACGCGGGCTTCCAACTGCGCTTCGAGCGACAGCGGGACGTGGACGGCCATCTGGTCGCCGTCGAAGTCGGCATTGAACGCCGAGCAGACCAGCGGGTGGAGCTGGATCGCCTTGCCCTCGATCAGCACCGGCTCGAACGCCTGGATGCCCAAACGGTGGAGCGTCGGCGCGCGGTTGAGCAGCACGGGATGCTCGCGGATCACCTCGTCGAGGATGTCCCAAACTTCCTTGCGCTCCTTCTCGACCCACTTCTTCGCCTGCTTGAGCGTCATCGACAGACCCTTGGCATCGAGACGCGAGTAGATGAACGGCTTGAACAGCTCGAGCGCCATCTTCTTCGGCAACCCGCACTGGTGGAGCTTGAGTTCCGGCCCGGTGACGATGACCGACCGCCCCGAATAGTCGACGCGCTTGCCGAGCAGGTTCTGGCGGAAACGCCCCTGCTTGCCCTTGAGCATGTCCGACAGCGACTTGAGCGGACGCTTGTTCGCCCCCGTGATCGTCCGGCCGCGGCGGCCGTTGTCGAACAAAGCGTCGACCGCCTCCTGCAACATGCGCTTTTCGTTGCGGACGATGATGTCGGGCGCGCGCAATTCGATCAGCCGCTTCAGCCGGTTGTTGCGGTTGATGACGCGGCGGTACAGGTCGTTGAGGTCCGACGTCGCGAAGCGACCGCCGTCGAGTGGCACCAGCGGGCGCAGTTCGGGCGGGATGACCGGCACGACCTGAAGCACCATCCATTCGGGCTTGTTGCCCGATTCGATGAAGCTCTCGACGACCTTCATCCGCTTGATGATCTTCTTCGGCTTCAGCTCCGACTTGGTCGTGCGCAGGTCCTCGCGGAGGATTTCCATTTCGCCTTCGAGGTCCATTTCCTCGAGCAGCTTGCGGATCGCCTCGGCACCGATGCCCGCCTGAAAACCGTCCTCACCATATTCATCCTGCGCCGAGACATATTCGTCCTCGGTCAGCAGATCGAACTTCTTCATCGGCGTCATGCCGGGTTCGAGAACGACATATTGTTCGAAGTACAGCACGCGCTCGAGGTTCTTGAGCGGCATGTCGAGGAGCATGCCGATGCGCGACGGCAGCGACTTGAGGAACCAGATGTGCGCGACCGGGGCGGCGAGTTCGATGTGCCCCATCCGCTCACGGCGGACCTTCGAGACCGTGACCTCGACGCCGCACTTCTCGCAGACGATGCCCTTATACTTCATGCGCTTGTACTTGCCGCACAGGCATTCGTAGTCCTTGATCGGACCGAAGATGCGCGCACAAAATAGCCCGTCGCGCTCGGGCTTGAACGTCCGGTAGTTGATGGTTTCGGGCTTCTTGATCTCGCCGTAGGACCAGGAGCGGATACGCTCCGGGCTGGCGATCGAGATGCGGATCTCGTCAAAGCTCTGCGGGCCGCTGACCTGCCCGAAAATGTTCATCAATTCGTTCATGCACGACCCCTCTCGAGGAAACACCTAGACCGGCGGCGCAAGGCGCCGCGCCGGCATGACCGCCTGTTTTCCCTGTTATTTGCAGGAAAAAAACAGGCCATTAGTAGTTGCGCTG
>JBBSFF010000141.1:0-6077 GCA_038238995.1 Sphingomonadales bacterium | reverse complement strand
GTTATGGCCGGGCGCGCTCGTCGATATCGATGTGCCGCTCGGTGGCGGCGCGCGCCGGATCGCGGTTCCGGAATCGGCGATCCAGAACGGCCCCGATTTCACCTTCGTCTGGACAGTCGCAAACACCGGCACCGCCAAGTTGACCAAGGTCGTCGTCGCCGGAAGAGTAGGCGGCATGGCGTATATCGACAGCGGGCTCGAGCCCGGCGCGGCGGTCGTCGTCGACGCGTTGGCGAAGCTGCGCGACGGCGACAAGGTCAGGATCAAGGGCGCTGGTCAGAAGCCCGGCCAGACCGAGGCCCGGCCGGCGTGACGTGGATCCGTGCCTTCGTCGATCGCCCGATCGCGACGATCCTGCTGACGATCGCGATCGTCGCGGCGGGCATCTTCGGGTATCAGCAATTGCCGGTCGCGGCGCTGCCGCAGGTCGATTTTCCGACGATCCAGATCACCGCCAACCTCCCCGGCGCGAACCCGGCGACGATGGCGAGCGCCGTCGCGACTCCGATCGAGCGCCAGCTGTCGACGATTGCCGGGATCGACCAGATCACGTCGTCGAGCTCCACCGGGTCGACCAACGTCACCGTCCAGTTCGCGCTCAACCGCAACATCGATGCCGCCGCACTCGACGTCCAGTCGGCGCTTTCGGCGGTCGCGCGCAAGCTGCCGATCGAGATGACGAACCCGCCGTCGTTCCAGAAGGTCAACCCGTCCGACCAGTCCGTGCTGGTCATGTCGCTGCGCGATCCGACGATGCAGCTGTCTGACCTGCAGACGATCGCCGACACGACGATCATCCCGCGCGTCGCGACGCTGGAGGGGGTGGCGTCGGTCGACGTGTTCGGCAACCGCAAATTCGCCGTTCGCATCCAGTTCGACCCGACCAAGCTGAGCGCGCGCGGCCTGACGCCCGAGGATGTCCGGGCGGCGGTGCAGGCGGCGAACAGCAACACTGCCGTCGGACTGATCGGCAACGGCGCGCGCAATTACATCCTCGACGCGACCGGATCGCTCAAGCGCGCCGCCGATTTCACCAGCGTCGTCATCGCCTACAAGAACGGCCTGCCGGTCCGCGTCGGCGATATCGCGACGTCGGTCGATTCGATCGAGAATCTGCGCGGCGCGGCAAAGTTCAACGGCAATCCCGGCATCTCGATGGGGATCAAGCGCCAGCCGGGGGCCAACGTCGTCGCGATGATCGACCGGGTCGAGGCGCTGCTGCCGTCGATCCGCGAAAGCCTGCCGGCGAATACCCATTTCGACATCGTGGTCGACCGCTCGCAGTCGATCCGCGATTCGGTCGTCGATGCGCAAATCACCCTCGTCGGCACGGCGCTGCTCGTCGTGCTGGTGATCTACCTCGTCCTCGGCGACCTACGCGCGACGCTGATTCCGGCAATCGTCCTGCCAGTCGCGGCGATCGGCACTTTCGCCGGGATGTTCCTTGCCGGCTTCAGCCTCGACAACCTCAGCCTGCTCGCGCTGACGCTCGCGACCGGTTTCGTCGTCGACGACGCGATCGTCGTGCTCGAAAACATCGTCCGCCACGTCGAACATGGAGAGAAGCCGCGCGACGCGGCCGTGTCCGGGACGAAGGAGATCGCGTTCACTGTCGTTTCTATTTCGGTGAGCCTTGTCGCGGTGTTCATCCCTTTGCTGTTCATGGGCGGGGTGATCGGGCGGCTGTTCCGCGAATTTGCCGTGACGATGACGATCGCGATCGGCGTGTCGGCGGTGATCGCACTGACGCTCGCGCCGATGATCGCCTCGCGCGTGCTCAGGGGCGGCGACGAGCCGCCGGGGGCCGTCGCAAGGTGGTCGACGGCGACCTTCGGGCGGGCGCAGCGCGGCTATGCGCGGGCGCTCGACTGGGTGCTGGCACGGCGGCGCGCCGTCCTCGGGCTGACGCTCGCCTCGATCGTCGTCGCGGTCTGGGGCTTTGGCGCGATTCCCAAGGGATTTTTCCCGACCGAGGACACGGGCGTCATGTTCATCGGGACCGACGTCACGCCCGACGCCTCCTATCCGACGCTGCAGGCGAAGCAGGACGCGATCGCGAAGATCGTCCTCGCCGATCCAGCCGTGCTTCGGGTCAATTCGTTCACCGGCACCGGCGGAAGCGGAAGCCGCATCTACGCGCCGCTCAAGCCCCGCGCCGAGCGCGACTCCGCCGAGGTCGTGCAGGGGCGGCTGCGAAAGAAGCTTTCGGGCATTCCCGGCGTGCTCGCGTCGCCGAACATTCCGCAGAACCTGACGCTCGGCTCCCGGACGACGTCGACCAACTTCCAGTATACGCTGCAGTCGGTCGATCAGTCGGCGCTGTTCACCTTCGCGCAGACCTTCGAGGCGCGCATCCGCGCAACGCCGGGGTTCGAGGACGTCAATTCGGACTTCCAGCGCGGGGCGCGGCAGGCGCGCGTCAACATCGACCGCGACGCCGCCTCGCGCCTCGGCGTGCCCGTCCAGGCGATCCGCGACACGTTGTATTCGAGCTTCGGCAACCGCCAGATCTCGACGATCTACACCGACGTCGACAGCTATCAGGTGATCCTCGAAATCCGGCCCGAAGACCAGATGACGCCCGACACGATCGCGTCGCTGTACGTCCATGGCGCGGGCGGCACGGCGGTCCCGCTGTCGGCAGTGACGCGCGTCGCGGTCGAAGGCGCGCCGCTGTCGATCAACCATCAAAGCCAGCTGCCGGCGGTAACGATCAGCTTCAACCTGACGCCGGGCACCGCGCTGAGCCAGGCCAAGACCAAGATCGAAGCGGTCGAGGCCGACATCGGCATGCAGTCGACGATCGAAGGGTCGTTCCAGGGCAACGCGCAGGCGTTCGAGGCGTCGACCAACGGCATGGGCTGGCTGTTCCTCGCCGCTGTGCTCGTCATCTATATCGTCCTCGGCGTGCTGTACGAAAGTTTCATCCACCCGATCACGATCCTGTCGGGGCTACCCGCCGCCGGCATCGGCGCGGTCGCCGCGCTGGCGATCTTCCACATGCCGCTCGACGTCATCGGCATCATCGGCGTCGTCATGCTGATCGGGATCGTCAAGAAGAACGCGATCATGATGATCGACTTCGCGCTCGCCGGGCAGCGCGAGCACGGCTGGACCCCGGCGCAGGCGATCCGCGAGGCGGCGGCGACGCGGTTCCGCCCGATCATGATGACGACCTTCGCCGCGATCGCGGGTGCGCTGCCGCTCGCGCTCGGGATCGGCGCGGGGGCCGAACTCCGCCAGCCGCTCGGCGTCGCGGTGTTGGGCGGGCTGATGGTCAGTCAGGTGCTGACGCTGTTCATAACGCCCGTCGTTTATGTCAGCATCGAATCGGTCGCTGCCGCCCGCCGCGCGCGCCGCGCCGCGCGTCAGCCCGAATTGCCGCTCGCCGTCCCCGGGCCGGTGCGGCTGGCGGCGGAATGACGTTCATCCCCGCGACAACCGCTGTCGGGTAGACGAAATCCCGCTCGATAACTGGGATGGTTCGACATGCGTGTGCGCTTTCTCCTGCCCCTGACGCTGCTGCTCGCGATGCCTGCCGTCGCCCAGGAATATCCCTCGCCGTACGGCGATACCGGGTCGGGCTATGCCCAGTCGGGCTATGACACCGACGGGCAGTCGGTCGATTCGATCGACGTCTTCTTCGAACCGCTCGCGCGTTATGGGCGCTGGGTCGACAGCCGCTTTGGACGCGGGTGGACGCCGAACGTCGGCCGCGACTGGCGTCCATACACCATCGGCCACTGGGAGCAGGGCGCGTACGGTCAGACGTGGCGCAGCGACGAACCGTTCGGCTGGGCAGTGTTCCACTTCGGCCGTTGGGGGTTTGACCAGGCGATCGGCTGGGTGTGGACGCCCGACACCGTCTGGGGTCCGGGCTGGGTCGCGTGGCGCGACAGCGACGACGTCACCGGCTGGGCGCCGCTGCCGCCGCGCATCAGCCTCAGCTTCGCCTTCGGCACGGGATACGGCGACGGCTATAACAATTGGGGCTACGATCAGTGGTACCAGCCGAGCTGGGTCTATGTCCCGCGCGGCAGTCTCTACGGCCGGTCGTTGCGCGGCGTGATCCTGCCGTCGGGGCGGAGCCGCGATTATTGGGCGGGGACGCACGGCGTCACGCGCTACGACCGGGTCGACGGCCGCGTCGCCACCCGCAATTTCGAGAGCGAACGGCGCGACCGCCGGGAAGATTTCCGCGACCCGAACGACAGGTCGGTCGGTGCCGGACGGCGCGATCCCCGGGCTCAAGGTGTGACCGGGGGCGAAGTTCGCGGCACGACGACCGCGCCCCGCCGCGATATCCGCCCCGCCGAGGGCTTCGTGCCCCCGGTAGCGCCCCCGCGCGACTATGGCCGTGGCTTCCAGCAGCCGGGCGGCTTCGTTCCGTTCCAGGCACAGGGCGGGCGCGATACCGGACGCCGCGCGTCGCCCCAGGTGCAGGTCGCCCCGGCCGGCAACGCGGTCGCCCGCCCGCAGGCCGCGCCGCCAACGGCACAACCGCGGGCCGAAGCGCCGCGGGCGGCGCCCCCGCCGCGTCCGGCCGAACCGCGCCTGTCGCCGCAAAAGCAGTTCGGCGACCGCAACCGTCAGGAATGATGACGGTTCGCTGACACGGGCCTTGCGCGACCGCGCTGCACTGCACACTATGCGCCCCGGACGCCCATGCCCGGAGGATGCTTGCCGACCCCGCCTGCCTTCGACGAAATGTTCGGCCATCCCGCGGCGGCCGGTGGTGTCGGCGACCGCGATGTCCGCGACTGTTACGCGCCGATCGCCGCGTGGCTCGCCGATTCCCCGTTCGAGGTGATGGAGACACGGCGGCGGCAGGCCGAACTGTTCTTTCGCCGCATCGGTATCACATTCGCGGTCTACGGTGACCCCGACGCCGCCGAGCGGCTGATCCCCTTCGACATCGTGCCGCGCATCCTCGGGAGCACCGAATGGGCGACGATGGAGGCGGGGCTCGTCCAGCGCGTCGGGGCGCTGAACGCGTTCCTCGCCGATATCTACGGTCCGCGCGAAATCCTGCGCGCCGGGGTCGTCCCCGAAGAACTCGTGCTGCGTAACCCGGGCTTCGCCCTCGCGATGGTCGGCAAGCGGCCGGTCGGCGACATCTGGGTCCACATCGCCGGGATCGACCTCGTCCGCACCGATGCGAACGACTTCTACGTCCTCGAGGACAATGCCCGGACCCCTTCCGGGGTATCGTACATGCTCGAAAACCGTGAAGTCATGCTCAAGCTCGTTCCCGAGCTGTTCGCCACGTCGCGCATCCGCCCGGTCGAGACGTATCCCGACATGCTGCTCGACATGCTCCATTCGGTCGCGCCGCCGCGCGCGGGCAACGACCCGACAAGCGTATTGCTGACGCCGGGCCAGCACAACAGCGCATTCTACGAACACAGCTTCCTCGCCGACAAGCTCGGGATCGAACTCGTCGAAGGCTCCGACCTGTTCGTCCGCGACGAGCATGTCTACATGCGGACGACAGAGGGGCCGCAACGGGTCGATGTCATCTATCGTCGCCTCGACGACGCGTTCCTCGACCCGCTCGTCTTCCGCCCCGATTCGATGCTCGGCGTGCCGGGGCTGATGAGCGCGTACGACGCGGGCAATGTCAGCCTGGCGAACGCCGTCGGCACCGGGGTCGCCGACGACAAGGCGATCTACAGCTACATGCCCGAGATCATCCGCTTCTACACCGCGGCCGAGCCGATCCTGAAGAACGTGCCGACGTGGCGCTGCCGCGAGCCTGATGCCCTCGCCTATGTCCTCGATCATCTGCCCGAACTCGTGGTCAAGGAGGTCGACGGCTCGGGCGGCTACGGTATGCTCGTCGGGCCGCACGCGACGACCGCGCAGATCGGCGAATTCGCCACCAAGCTGCGCGCGACGCCCGAGAAGTTCATCGCCCAGCCGACGCTCGCGTTGTCGACCTGCCCGACGCTGTGCGATGCCGGGGTCGAGGCGCGCCACGTCGACCTGCGCCCATTCGTCCTGACCGGGACCAACGGCACGCGGATCGTGCCGGGCGGCCTGACCCGTGTCGCGCTCGACCCGGGATCGCTGGTGGT
>JBBSFF010000140.1:0-6083 GCA_038238995.1 Sphingomonadales bacterium | reverse complement strand
TGGGTCGAGCGAGCCTCTCGTGCCCGCCGCAACTGTCGCCAACGGCGACCGCTTAGCTGGCCCGTCGCTACTATCTGCAGATCGCGATTGACCCAGAACACCTCGGACGACTTGAGAGGCAACGCGCGATCTAATCCGGTGGCGAGACCTAAAAGCTTGGACCTGATTCGCCCGCGCGCGCCGTCGTGGTCGACCTACGTCCACAACCACCGTGCTAAACACCGTGCTAACTCGCTAAATCAGCACGGTGATAGATGTGTAAGCTATTGAAAATGTTGGTGCGCCCGGAACGATTCGAACGTCCGACCCTCAGATTCGTAGTCTGATGCTCTATCCAGCTGAGCTACGGGCGCGTTGCCGGTGGGTTAGTGGGAGTCGGCGGGGGATGCAAGCTTGGGTTCGGCTTGCGGGGGGCGGCGCTGGTCCGTACGATCGTTGCGATGCGCAAATCCGTTCTTCTGCTGTTGCTCCTTGTCGCCGGATGCGCGGGCAAGGACGGGACGTGGCCGAGCCTGGCGCGACGACCGATCGAAGGGCCGCGTCCGGGCGCGGTCGCTGCGGTCGCCGCGCCGCCGGTTCAGGCCCCGGTCGTCCCCGCTGCGATCGGCGACGTGCCGGCCCAGCTCGCGACGATCGACCGCGACGCCGCGAACCTCGACACGCGGATCACCGAGCAACGCGCAGCGACGGCGGCGTCGGCGGCGGCGGCGCGGGGAACCCGGCCCGACAGCGAAGCGCGGGCGAAGGCGCAACTTGACCTGACCCGCCTCGAACGTCTCGGCAGTCAGCTCGGCGATCTGCGCGGGCGGCTCGACGGAATCGCGGGGAAGCTCGCGGCAACGGCGGAGGGCGGCACCGACGTCGTCGCGCCGCTCAAGTCGACGGGGGCGTCGATCATTCGCCTCGATGCGCAGATCGCCGAGTTCGATGCAGCCTATTCGGCGGCAAGCGCGGCGGCGGCCCCCTGACCGAACACTGCGCGGCGGACTGCCCGCGCGACGCAATCGGCGGCGAGCGTGCCGATGATCGCCAGCGTGACTGGATCGACCCCGGTCGCGGGCCCCGTCGCGATCGCGAAGATCGTGTCGCCGTCGAACGGGGTGTGGATCGGGCGGATGGCGCGGGCGAGGCCGTCGTGCGCCATCATCGCCACGCGTTGCGCCTGCGCGCGGGTCAGCGGCGCGTCGGTCGCGACCGCGCCGATGCAGGTGCTCTGCGCGGCGAGGCCGCCCGCGCGGGCGAGTTTGGGCATCGGGACGCTGCCGTCGGGGGGTTCGCCGCGATAGACCTCGCCGAAACTGTTGACCGCGATCAGCGCGCCGACGCTGAAGCTGTGGTCGCGCACGCTGGCGCTGCCGATCCCGCCGGGGCGGCTGCCCGCGACCGCGCCGAAGCCGGCGCCGATCGCGCCGCTCGCGTCGGGATGGGCAGCTCGGCCGAGCGCGGCGCGGCCGAGGGCGCGATGCGGCGGCTCGGCCCAGTCCTTGTCGCCGCCGTTCGCCATGTCGAACAGGCACGCGGCGGGAACGACCGGGATCGGCAACGGTCCGGCGGCGAGGCCGACGCCCGCCTGCGACAGCGCGACCGCGACCGCGTCGGCGGCGGCGAGGCCGAACATCGACCCGCCGCTCAGGACCAGTGCATGGACGCGTTCGACGAGGGTATGCGGCGCGAGCGCGTCGGTCTCGCGCGTCGCCGGGCCGCCGCCGCGAACGTCGACCGCCATCGTCGCCGGTTCGTCGGGCACAATCACCGTCACCCCGGTCCGCGCCGCGCGGTCCTCGGCATGGCCGACGCGCAGGCCGGGCACGTCGGTGAAGCAATCGGTCCGTTCATCCGCCATTGTGCTACCGTGCCGCATCGGGGCATTGGCGACCAGCCGTGTAGCGTAACCAAAGCGGCGGTCGCGGGTTACCGTTGCGACAGCGGCTCGGGTGCGCCTGTGGGAGACGTGATTTGACGACGGCGCACATCAACCGGATCGGCACCGCGGTTCCGCCGAACGACGTCCACGCCGCGTTCGTCAATTTCGTTCAGCACTTCATCACCGAGCGCCGTGAGGCGGCGGTGTTCAAGCGGATGGTGAGCCGCGCCGCGATCGACCATCGCTATTCGTACTTCACCCCGGTCGAGAACCCCGACGGCTTCGAGGCCGATACCGAGGGCTTCTATACCCCCGACGCGTTTCCCGGCACCGGGGCGCGGATGGCGCGCTTCGCCAAGACCGCGCCGGGGCTAGCGATGGCGGCGATCGATGCGTTGGGCCTCGACGGCGAGCGCGAGCGGATCACGCATCTGGTGGTGGCGTCGTGCACGGGCTTCATCGCCCCGGGGATCGACCAGCTGATCGTCGCGGCGGCGGGGCTCGATCCCGGGGTCGAGCGGACCGGGGTCGGCTTCATGGGGTGCTATGCGGCGGTCAACTCGCTGCGGCTCGCGCATCACTTCGTCCGCTCGGACCCGTCGGCGCGGGTGTTGGTGGTCAATCTCGAGCTGTGCACGCTGCACTTCCAGCAGACCGCCAACCTCGAGCAATTGCTGTCGATGCTGCTGTTCGGCGACGGCTGCGCGGCGACGCTCGTGACCGCCGACGAGGCCGGCATCGCGCTCCGCGACTTTCGCGCGACGAAGATCGAGGACTCGGGCGGGTCGATCACATGGAATGTCGGCGATCAGGGCTTCGACATGCATCTGTCGGGCGAGGTGCCGGGCAAGATCGCCCGCGCGCTCAAGCACGAAAACGAGCGCAACGACGACCGCGGGCTGCTCCGCGGCACGCGGCCGTCGGACTATCCGTTGTGGGCGGTCCACGCCGGCGGGCGGACGATCCTCGACGCGGTCGAGACGGGTTTCGACCTTGCGCCCGACGCGCTCGACTGGTCGCGCGGGGTTCTGCGCGACTTCGGCAACATGAGCTCGGCGACGCTGATGTTCGTCCTCGACCGCATCCTCAAGGGCGTCGGCACGACGGTCGACCGCGCGACCGACGGCTTCGGCGTCGCCTTCGGCCCGGGGCTCGCGGCGGAGAGCTTCCGCTTCCGGACGGTCTAGATGCGGTCCTTCGCCAGCCGCTCGCCCGAACCCGAGCTCATGGACGGCACGGGGGTTGCGCCCGCCGACGTCGCCGCGTGCCTGCACGACCTCGCGACGGTCAACACGGTGACGCGGGCGCGTCCGCCGACGCTGCGCTGGCTCGCCGACGCGACGGCGGCGATGAACCCGGGCGATGCCTTCACCGTCCTCGACGTCGGCTACGGCGAGGGCGACATGCTCCGCGCGATCCACGGCTGGGCCAAGGCCAAAGGCTTTCGCGCGCGGCTGATCGGGGTCGACCTCAACCGGTCGAGCGAGCGCGCCGCACGGGCGGCGACCGACCCGGCGCTCCGGATCGACTATCGGACCGGCGACGTGTTCGATTTCGATCCCGCCGAGCCGGTCGACTTCATTATCAGCTCGCTCGTGACGCATCACTTGACCGACCGCCAGGTCGGACGCTTCCTGATGTGGATGGAGGCGCGCGCGGTCCGCGGCTGGTTCGTCAACGACCTCCGCCGCCACTGGTTCGCCTTCTACGGCTTCACCGCGCTCGCGGCCGTCATGCGCTGGCACCGCATCGTCCGCCACGACGGGCCGGTCTCGATCGCGCGGAGCTTCGTCCCCGACGAATGGCTGCGCGCGCTCGCCAACGCCGGGATCACCGAGGCGACCGTGACCAAGGTCTTCCCCTTCCGACTATGCGTCGCGCGGATGAAGCGCGCGGCGTGGTAGACGGGCTCGTCATCGCCGGTGGCGGGTTGGCGGGGGCGGCGGCGGGAACGCTGCTGGCTCAGGGCGGCCGGCGACCGCTCCTGCTCGAACGGACCGCGGGCGCGCACGACAAGGTCTGCGGAGAGTTCCTGTCGACCGAGGCGCAGGCGCATCTGGCGGCGCTCGGCTTCGACGCGGGCCGCCTCGGCGGCAGCCCGATCGACCGGGTCCGGCTGGTGTCGGGAAGCCGGTCGGCCGAGGCGCGGCTGCCGTTCACCGCGCTCGGGCTGACGCGGCGGCGGCTCGACACGGCGCTGCTCGACCACGCCGCGGCGGCGGGCGCGAAGGTCGAACGCGGGGTCACCGTCCGCCACGTCGACGGGGCCGCGCTCGCGACGACCGGTGGCGACCTCGCCCCGGCGACGCTGCTGCTCGCGACCGGCAAGCACGACGTTCGGGGGGCGAAGCGCGATACCGCCAAGACGCTCGACCATCTGATTGGCTTCAAGCAATATTACCGGCCCGATGCGGCGATGCTCCGCGACCTTGCCGGAGTGATCGAGATCGTTCTGTTCGACGGCGGCTATGCCGGACTGCAGCGGGTCGAGGACGGCGTCGTCAACCTGTGCCTGCTCGTCGGACGGGCGCGCTTCGACGCGAGCGGCGGCGGCGAAGGGCTGCTCGCCGAGCTGCTGCGCGAGCCGCATCTGGCGCGGCGGCTGGGGGACGCGATCCCGCTGCTCGACCGGCCGCTGACGATCGCCGGTGTGCCGTACGGCTTCGTACATCGGGATGACGACAGCGCGTTCCGTCTTGGCGATCAGGCGGGGGTTATCCCGTCGTTCTCGGGCGACGGCATGTCGATCGCGCTCCACAGCGCGCGGCTGGCGGCGGCGGCGGTGCTCGGCGGGGCGACCGCTGCCGATTATCACGCGCGCTTCCGCCGCGACGTCGCCGCGCAGATCGCCCGCGCGACGTGGCTCCAGCGCGCGGGCGAGACGGTCGCCGGGCGGCGGCTGCTCGTCGCCGGGATCGGGCTCGTGCCGCCGCTACTGCGCTGGGCGGCGACACTGACGCGGGTCCCCCCGGCGGCGCTGCGGCGCGCCGGGGTTCCGGCGTAGACAAACCAAATACGCGCCTTTTGTCGGAAATTGAATTCCAGCCCGATCGGCGTAACTTCACAACTTTCGCACGAGTAAGTGCAGTTTTCTGACCCCCTCAGTTCGACAAACGCAAAACGTCCATTTTTCGAGAATAACCAATTAGGCAAAAAAGCAAAGGTCACACGTCCGACTATGCGGAGTCGGGTAAATCGGCCATGATCGACCTCAATCGTCCTGGGGAGGACTCGAATCGTGGATGCAGCCGTCGCGCCGCCATTGGCACTCGCGAGGTCCGAAGGGCTCGGCCGCGCGGCGTGGAGCTGGGCGCTGTTCCAAGGGGTGCGTGATCCGTATTTCGTGCTGATCACGATCTATGTGTTCGTCCCCTATTTCGTCCGCGATGTCGTCGGCGACCCGGTCCACGGGCAGGTCCTGATCGCCGCGGCGGCGAAATACGGCGGCTGGTTCGTGCTGCTGACGGTGCCGCTGCTCGGCGCGGCGGTCGACCGGATGGGGCCGCGCAAACCCTGGCTCGCAGCGACGGTTGCGCTGATGGTCCCGCTCGTCGCGGCGCTGTGGTGGGTGGCCCCGGGCGGGGCGATCGGGCCGCTCGGCGGGCTGGCGATCTTCGCCACGATGCACGTTCTGATCGCGTGGTCCGACGCGCTGCACAACGCGCTGCTGCTGCCCGCGGTCGACATGGCGCGCGCCGGGGCGGCGTCGGGGGCGGCGCTCGCGCTGGTCAACCTGATTTCGGTGACGATGCTGGTCTTCGTCTTCGTGGCATTTGCGCTGCCGGGCAAGGTCGCGTGGTCGTTCATCCCCGCGGCCCCGCTGTTCGGCCTCGACCAGGCGACACACGAGCCCGACCGCATCGTCGCGCCGATCGTCGCCGCGCTGATGCTGATCGGGTCGATTCCGCTTTTCGCGTTCGTCCCCGACGTGGCGTCGTCGGGCATGCGGCTCGGCGCGGCGATCCGCGGCGGGGCGGCCGACCTCGTCGCGCTGTTCCGCGAGGCGCGCGACCACGGCAACGCGCTCGTCTATCTGGCGAGCGTGCTGCTGTTCACCGACGGGCTGACCGGCATCCTCGTCTTCACTGGCGTCTATGCGGCGGGCGCGATGGGGTGGGGGACGCTCGAGCTCCTCGCCTACGGCATGATCCTCAGCTGCTTTTCGGTGGTCGGGGGAATCCTCGGCGGCTGGCTCGACCAGACGATCGGGCCGAAGGCG
>JBBSFF010000139.1:0-6094 GCA_038238995.1 Sphingomonadales bacterium | reverse complement strand
CGACGTCGACGCCGAGGTCGGGGCGTCGGTCGCGCTCCCCGCCGAGCACGCGGAGCGCGCGGTGTACGTCGTGTCGGGCGCGATCGACCTCGACGGGACCCGCCACGACGCCGGCGCGATGGTCGTCGTCGCCCCCGGCGAGGTCGCGTGGACCGCGCTCGGGCCGACCCGCGCGATGCTGCTCGGCGGGGCGTCGCTCGGGACCCGGCACCTCGAATGGAACTTCGTCAGCGCCTCGACCGACCGGATCGACCGCGCCAAGGCCGACTGGGTTGCCGGGCGCTTCCCGCGCGTCCCCGGCGAGACCGAATTCATCCCGCTGCCCGGCAGTCCCGCCGCGGTGGCGCAGGGCGGGGCGACGAGCTGACGGTGGCGTCACGCCGCCGCAGGGGGTAGACCGGCCCCCATGTTCATCCGCCTGACCGAAGCCGTGTCCGTCGCCGGGCAGATCGCCCCCGCCGACCTTGCCGATGCCGCGCGCGCCGGGTTCACGCACATCGTCAACAACCGCCCCGATGGCGAGGAATACGGCCAGCCCGCAGGGGCCGCGATGGCGGCGGCGGCGGCGGCGGCGGGGCTCGGCTATACCGCGATCCCGATCGACCACAGCGGCTTCGCCATGCCGCAGGTCGAGGCGATGGCGGCGGCGCTCGATGCCGCGCCGAAGCTGCTCGCCTTCTGCCGCTCGGGCACCCGTTCGGCGAACCTGTGGGCGCTCGCCGAGGCACGGCGAGGCGGCGACCCCGACGCGATCATCGCCGCCGCCGCATCGGGGCGTTACGACGTGTCGGCGCTGCGTGCGACGCTGGTCGGGCTGGCAGCGAGCGAGGCGGGCGCATGATCTTCGTCTCGGTCCTCGGCATCGTGACGCTGGTCCTGTTCGCCCGCGCGATCGGCTTCGCGCGCAACCCCGTGCTCGACCCCGACGCAGCGCGCCTGATCGCCGAGGCGCAGCTGCCGGGGTTCGCGGCGGTCGACGCCGCGGTCGACGACGGCGGACGCGGGGCGCGGGTGCAGGGCCGCGACGGACGGACCGCGCGGGTGGTCGGGCACGGCGACCGATGGGTCGTGCGGGTCGACCCCGAGCCTTGGGCATGACCTTCCCCGATCCCGTCACGATCGCCACCCCGGCGTTCATCGTCCTCGTCCTGATCGAGATGCTCGCGGTCCGTTTCGGCGCGAAGGGCGACTACGACTGGCGCGACAGCTTCACCTCGCTGACGATGGGGTTCGGCTCGACGCTGGCGGCGGTCGTGTTCGGCGCGACGATCGTCGCGACCTACGCCGCGGTCGGGCGCCACCACCTGCTGACGATCCCGATCACCTGGTGGTCGGGTATCCTGTGCTTCGTCGTCGACGACCTGCTGTATTATGCCTTCCACCGCAGCGCGCACCGCGTCCGCTGGTTCTGGGCGAGCCACGTTATCCACCATTCGAGCCAGCATTATAACTTGACGACCGCGCTGCGGCAGACATGGACCGGATTCTGGTCGCTGAGCTTTGCCTTCCGCCTGCCGCTGCTGCTCGTCGGCTTCGACGTTCGGCTGGTCCTGTTCGTCGCTGGGATCAACCTGATCTATCAGTTCTGGGTGCATACCGAGGCGGTGCGGCGGCTGCCGTTCGGGCTCGAGTACGTCCTCAACACGCCGTCGCACCACCGCGTCCACCACGGCAGCAATCCGCGCTACCTTGACCGCAACTATGCCGGGGTGTTCATCGTCTGGGACCGGCTGTTCGGCACGTTCGAGGCCGAGCGCGACGACGAGCCGGTCCGCTACGGCCTCGTCCACAACATCGCGACCTTCAACCCGCTGTTGACCGCGACGCACGAATGGGTCGCGATCGCCCGCGATCTCCGCGCCGCCCGGACATGGCGCGGCCGCTGGATGGCGGTCGCCGGCCCGCCGGGCTGGTCGGAAAGCGGAACCCCGACCACCGCCGACGCGATCCGCGCCGACTGGCACACGCGGACCGCCCCGGCCGAGTGAAGCCGCGCGTTACGGCTTCTTGAACCGATACGCGAACTGGTCGGTCTTGCCCCGGATCGACGGGTCGAATACCGCCTTGGTGTGGTCGTCGGCGGGGTTGGCGAGCGCCTTGCTTTCGCCGTCGAACACGAACCCGGCGGCGACAACCTCGGCCTTGACGACGGCGGGGTCGATCCGGTGGAGGGTCTTGGTGACGTCCGCCGGGGCACCGGCGGCGGCCATGTGATCGATGATGACGTAATAGCCGCCCGACTTGAGCGCGGCGAAAACCGCCGCGTTGGCCCCGGCCACGACCGGAGCGGGGAAGTTGTGCAGGTCGTGATAATTCTGCGACGTCCAGACGACGTCGGCCCCGGCGACCGACGGCTCGTCCAATCCGGCCGCCATCGTCACGTTACCGTAAGCAGGCTCGTCGACGATCGACTGCATGTTGACGACGATCTTCGGTTCGCGGTCGGCGATCTGCTTCGGGATGATCGCGACGACGCTGCCGCCCGGTTTGACCGCGATCGCGAACAGGCGAGTGAAATAGCCGCCACCGGCGATGAAATCGACGACCTTCTTGCCGTGGGTGACCTGCGCGAAGTTGAGCATGTCGACAGGCTTGCGGTCGGCGTCGCGCGCGACGTCGGCGGCGGGCCGGTTCTTGTCGGCGACGGCCATCTCGGGATGCGCACCGGCGGCGGTGCTCGCGAGCAGCAGGGCGGCGATCAGGCAGGTCGTAGCGCGCATATCGGGTCCTTCCCCAAGGTTGAACGCGACTCAGATAGCCGATCGCAGCGGCGGCGCGAAGCGCTTACTTGGGCTTTGGCACCTGGCCCGCGAAGCGCGCATCGACCGCCGCTTGCAGGTCGCCGGTGTGCTCAACGAGCGACACCCCCTCGATCGCGACCGCGTCGGGGCGGAGCAGTCGTTCGTGCAGCGTGTAGCCGATGTCATAGACCGCGCGGTCAGTCCGCGTCGCGTCGCCCGCGACATAGACCGTCTCGATCCCGACCGCGAGGCGGTGTCGCCCGGCGTGCAGCTTGGCCCCCCTGAGCGCGGTGCGCAGCCCGCTTTCGAACCACAACGCCTCGATCCGGGCGTTGCCGGTGGTGTCGACCGCGTCGGCGCGGACCGCGGCCGGGAAGCGGATCGTCTGCGTCTGGATGACGTCGTCGGACGACGCGAGGTGAAGGTCGATCCGGTCGTGCGCGGCCGACAGCGTGCCGGTCAGGACGAGCGGCTTCGCTTTCGCCGGGGCGACGGCGGGGGGCGTGGGCGGCGCGACGCGCTCCTGATGCGCGTCCCAATAACTCAGCGCCGAGATGACAAGTGCGGCGATGCCGATGATCTCGCCCATCGTGATCCAGCGACGGCGCGTGCGGGCTTCGGGGGTTTCGGTCATGCGCGTCCCTGTCGAGTAAGCCTGTGCCGTCCCGCTCCCCGACCGACCACCTGCCAGGGTAGGCTTATGGGCGCTCGGGCGGGGAAGCGGGACGGCACAGGCTTACTCGGCGAACGCCGCACAAAAAAGGGCCGGATAGTTGCCCATCCGGCCCAGTCTGGTTTCCTTGGGGAGGAACTGGTCAATAATTGTAGGCGCGCTCGCCGTGCGAGGTGATGTCGAGGCCTTCGCGCTCGGCTTCCTCGGTGGGACGCAGCCCCATCGTCTTGTCGATGATGAAGTACAGGATCGCCGAGCCGATGCCCGACCATAGCAGGGTGAGGACGACCGCCTTCACCTGGATGATCAGCTGCGAAAGGATCGAATAATCCTCGGGCTTGATCGCGACGTAGGGGAAGACGGTGTAGTCGATCGTCCCCTGCCCGCCGAGCGACGGTGCAGCGACGATCGCGGTCGCCAGCGCGCCGATGATCCCGCCGATGCAGTGGACGCCGAAGACGTCGAGCGTATCGTCGTACTTGAACCGCGACTTCACGGTGGACACGAAGAAGAAGCAGATCGGCGAGACGACGAAGCCGAGGACGATCGACGTCATCGGCGCGGCGAACCCGCTTGCCGGCGTGATCGCGACAAGACCCGCCACGGCACCCGACGCGGCCCCGAGCATCGACGGCTTGCCGTGGACGATCTGGTCGACGAGAGCCCAGCTGACCGCGGCGGCGGCGGTGGCGACGAAGGTGTTGATGAAGGCGGTCGCGGTGACGCCGTTCGCTTCGAGGTTCGATCCCGCGTTGAAGCCGAACCAGCCGACCCACAGCAGGCTCGCGCCGATCATCGTCATGGTCAGCGAATGCGGCGGAGTCGCCTCCTTGCCGAAGCCGAGCCGCTTGCCGATCATCAGGCAGCCGACCAGCCCCGCGATCCCGGCGTTGATGTGGACGACGGTGCCCCCGGCGAAGTCGAGCGCGCCCATGTTGAACAGGAAGCCCGCGTCGGTCTTGGCATCGGGCAGGAAGTCGGGGCCGGCGAAATACCAGACCATGTGCGCGATCGGGAAGTAGACGATCGTCATCCACAGCACGACGAAGACCATCAGCGAGCTGAACTTGACCCGCTCGGCGAACGCCCCGACGATCAGCGCCGGGGTGATGCACGCGAAGGTCATCTGGAAGACGACGTACGCGTATTCGGGGATGTAGACGTTGTTCGAGAAGGTCGCGGCGTAGGTCGATGCCGACACGCCGATCAACATGACCTTCGACCAGCCGCCGAAGAACGGGGTCGCGCCGCCGGTAAACGCCTCCGAATAACCCCAGCAGCACCAGATCACCGCGACGATCGACACGATCATGAACACCTGCATCAGCACGCTGAGCATGTTCTTCGTCCGCACCAGCCCGCCGTAGAACAGCGCGAGGCCGGGCACCGACATCATCAGGACGAGGAGGGTGGAGACCAGCATCCACGACGTGTCGCCCTTGTTCGACATGTCGGCCTGCTGGAGCGCGGTCGGGGCCTTGATCAGCGCGGCGGCGGCCCAGGCGGGCGTCGACACAATGACGGCCATTCCCGCGGCGACGAGGCTCTTCAGACTGAGTTTCATGGTAGCCTGCACCCCCCTACAGCGCGGTTTCGTTGGTTTCGCCGGTCCGGATGCGCACCGCGCTGGCGACGTCGGCGACGAAGATCTTGCCGTCGCCGATGCTGCCAGTGTGCGCGGTCTGCTGAATCGTCTCGACGACGCTCGCGACCTGTTCGTCGGTCACGACGACCTCGATCTTGATCTTGGGGACCATGTTGGTCGTGTATTCAGCGCCGCGATAGATTTCGGTCTGGCCCTTCTGGCGCCCGAACCCCTTGACCTCCGACACCGTCATGCCCTGCACGCCGGTCGCCGTCAGTGCCTCGCGCACCTCGTCGAGCTTGAACGGTTTGATGATCGCGATGACGAGCTTCACTATTGCCCTCCCGGCCCCTGGACTGGAGCCGATGCAAAGGTCGTGCCATGCCGATATAGCTGTTGCGTTGCAGCACGACCGAGCGGTTGGTGATGAAAAATACGGCAGCCCGAAGCCGTTGCCCGATTAAGAGGCGTTGAGCGCGACGATCGCGGGCCAAGCCGAAGCCACCGCCGCAGCGCCGATTTCGATCAGTTCGTGCGCCTTGGTGAAGTTGCGGACGTGGAAATGCCCGACCGGCAGCGCGAGTTCGAGATCGGGCGGGTCGATCAGCAGCGACTTGCGCGCGAGTTCGGCGAGCAGCAGGCTGATCCCCGCGCGCCCGACCCGCATCGGGGTCAGGATCCGCAGCCGCGCCGGCAGGCCCTTCGCGGCGCGGGTCAGATAATCGCCCTGAAGGTTGATCGCGATCACGGGCGCCGTGCTCAGCGCCCGCACCGCGCGGACCGGCACCGGCGTGACAACGCCGCCGTCGACGAGCACCTGGCCGCTGCGGCGGAGCGGCGGGAAGATGCCGGGGATCGCGATCGACGCACGCACCGCCTCGACGACCGACCCGCGGGTCATGACGACCTCGGTCCCCGAAACGAGATCGGCGGCGACGACCGCGCACGGGATGAACAGGTCCTGCAGCTCGGCGTGGCCGAAGTGGCGCAGCAACTCGCGCGCGACCGCCCGCCCGCCGAGAAGCGAGCCGCGCCGCAGGTCGACGTCGACGTAGCGCATCACCTGCCGCCCGCCGGTCGCCCGCGCGAGGTCCT
>JBBSFF010000138.1:0-6130 GCA_038238995.1 Sphingomonadales bacterium | reverse complement strand
GTTCGCCGAGCGCGCGCTGGCGGTGCTGCTGCCGGTGGTGGTGGTGTTCACGCTGCTGCTGCTGCTGCTCGCCTGGCCGCTGACGCTGCTGCTGTCGGGCGGTTTCGCCAAGCAGCATCCGGCGCAGTGGCAGATCGACTATGCGGTGCTGCTGGCGCGGATCACCCTGCCCTATCTAGCGCTGATCTCGCTGGCCTCGCTGCTCGGCGGGATCCTAAATTCGCTCGACAAATTCTGGGTCAACGCCGCCGCGCCGATCCTGCTCAACGTCGCGCTGATCGCCGGGCTGGTGCTGTTCCATGGCAGCACGCCGGTCGCCAGCGCGCGGGTCCAGTCGGCGGCGGTGACGGTCGCGGGTGTCCTCCAGTTCGTCTGGTTGCTCTGGGCGTGCCACCGTGCGGGCATCAACCTGCGGTTGACGTGGCCGCGGCTGACCCCGCCGGTGCGCGCGTTGCTCCGAGTCATCGGCCCGGCGGCGCTCGGATCGGGCGCGGTCCAGTTCAACCTGCTCGTTTCGACGTCGCTCGCCGCGCGCTTTCTGGGGCAGGGCGCGATCAGCTATCTGTATTACGCCGACCGGCTCAACCAGCTCCCGCTCGGCATGATCGGCATCGGCATCGGCACCGTCCTGCTGCCGACACTGTCGCGGCAGCTCGCGCGCGGCTTCGACGCGGAGGCGATGCACACGCAGAACCGCGCGATAGAGCTCGTCCTGCTCCTCACCCTCCCCGCCGCCGCCGCGCTCGTCGTCAGCGCCGGGCCGATCATCCACACCCTGCTCGAACACGGGCGCTTCACCGCCGCCGATTCGGTGATGACGGCAGGCGCGCTCGCGACCTTCTCGCTCGGGCTGCCGGCGTACGTCCTGATCAAGGTACTGACGCCGGGCTTCTATGCGCGATCGGACACAAAGACCCCGGTGCGGATCGCGGTCGCGTCGATGCTCGTCAATTTCGTCGGTAATATCGTTTTGATCTGGCCGCTCGGCATCGTCGGCATCGCGCTGTCGACCGCGATCGCGGCGTGGGTCAACGCCGGGCTGCTGTATCTGACGCTCCACCGTCGCGCGCATTTCGCCATTGACCACCGGCTGCGCCGCACCGCGTGGCGGCTCGTCGCGGCGAGCGCGGTGATGGCGGCCGTTCTGTTCGTCGCCAACCGCTTAGTTGCGCCGTCGATGACCGGCACCCTGCTCGAACGCGGCGTCGCGCTTGCGCTGTTGATCGCAGGCGGCGGCGTCGCCTATGTCGCGGCGGCGTACGCGTTGCGCGCCTTCTCGATCGCCGACCTCACGCGCCAGCTCCGCAGGGCCCCGAAATGAACCGCGTCTTTTCCGGCATCCAGCCGACCGGCAATCTCCACCTCGGCAATTACCTCGGCGCGTTGCGCAACTGGGTGGCAATGCAGGACGGGACCGGCGGGCATCCGGTGTATGAGTGCATCTATTGCATCGTCGACCTGCACGCGATCACGATGCCGCACGACCCGCACGCGCTCGCCGGGGCGACGCGGGCGATGGCGGCGGGGATCCTCGCGGCGGGGATCGATCCCGCGCGGACGATCCTGTTCGCGCAGAGCGCAGTCGCGGTCCACGCCGAACTCGCGTGGGTGCTGATGAGCATCGCCCGGACCGGTTGGCTCGACCGGATGATCCAGTTCAAGGAAAAACGCGGCAAGGACGCCGAGGGACCGAGCGTCGGGCTATACGTGTACCCCGTCCTCCAGGCCGCCGACATTCTCGGCTACCGCGCGAGCCACGTTCCCGTCGGCGAAGACCAGAAGCAGCACCTCGAGCTTGCCCGCGACATCGCGAGCAAGTTCAACGCGACCTACGGCGAGGGGCTGCTCGTGCCGCCGCTGCCGGTGATCGGTGGCGCGAGCGGAGAGGCGGCACGGATCATGTCGTTGCGCGACGGGACCGCAAAAATGTCGAAATCCGACCCGTCAGACGCGAGCCGAATCGAATTGACCGACTCCGCCGAAGCCATCGTCGCCAAGATCAAGCGCGCCAAGTCCGACGCCGACGTTCTGCCCAGGACCGCCGCCGAACTCGCCAACCGGCCCGAAGCGCGCAACCTCGTCGGTATCTACGCCGCGCTCGCGGGAGCTACCGTCGATGCGGTGCTGAGCGAATTCGGCGGCAAGGGCTTCGGCGCGTTCAAGCCCGCGCTCGCCGACTTGACGGTTGCGAAGCTGGAGCCGATCAACACGGAATACGTCCGCCTGATCGCGGACCCAGGACATTTGGACGGAGTCCTCCGCGACGGTGCCGCCCGCGCCCGCGCGATCGCCGAGCCCGTGCTGGCGGAAGTTTACGCGGCGGTCGGATTTCTGCGCTGAGCTCGCGGGCTCTTCGTGCCACCGGAAAAAGCTGCTCGATCCCTACCTCGAAAAAGCGCGCGAGCCGAAATGCCCATTCTAACGACGGCGAATACCTGCGCTGCTCGATCGCCGCGATCGTCTGGCGAGTCGTGGCGATCGCTGCGCCGAGTTCGCGTTGGGTGATATCGCGGGCCTCGCGCAGTTCGCGAACGCGGTTCTCGATCGGCAGCATCAGTCCGCCCGATGCTGGAGCATCAGCAAAACCGCCTGTCGGACGCATTCGGACACGATGACCGCAAACAGGAAGGCAGTTGCCGTGTCCGCTGTGCCCAGCCCGAAGCTGCCGGTCGCGGCCGCGGCCAACGTCCCGACCACAAGTAGGTAATATTCGACGACGCCCACTCGGCGATCGATCGTGCGTTCGCGCCAGTCGATGGCCGCGTAGCGATCGGACGATCGCCATATCAAATATTTTTAACACGACAGGCGGTTTGTCGACTGTGTCGCACCGGTGCAGCCCCTATCGCGCGATCGGCTTGAAGCCGCCGACGAATCCGCCATATTCGGGACTGAGCGTACCCGCAGCGGATCAAGGTTCACTCCGTATTCACCGATAGTGGTTTACGTCCGGTTCATCATCGCCCGAGGATCAGTCCATGCGTTTCACCGCCATCGCCCCGTTGGTCGCCCTGACGCTCGTCGGGGCGTGCGCCGAGCCGTTCGATGCGCGCGTCGCGCGGTTCCAGCAGCTCCCCGCGCCGTCGGGGCAAACCTTCACCATCCAGTCGCGCGATGCGCGCAAGGCGGGCGGGCTCGAGTTCGCGACGTACGCCAACCTCGTGACCCAGCGGCTCGAGGCGGTCGGCTACCACCCCGCCGCCGATCCGCGCTCGGCGACGCTGGTCGTCAATTTCGACTATGCCGTCGGCATGCCGCGTGAGCGGGTCGAGACGCGTTCGGGCTTCGGCTACGGCTATAGCGGGTTCGGTCCGTGGGGCTATGGCGGGTTGGGTTACGGCGGCTACGGGCGCGGTTATGGCGGCTTCGGCTATGGTGGCTTCGGTTACGGCGGCTTCGGCGGATTTGGCTACGGCGGCTTCGGCGGTTACGGGTATGCGCCCGAAGTCTATTCGGTGACGCAATACAACAGCTATGTCGACATGCGGATCAACCGCGTCGCCGACAACGTCAGTGTCTTCGAAGGCCGTGCCGAAACCGTTGCGACGACCAACGACCTGACCAGGCTGGTGCCGAACCTGATCACCGCGATGTTCACCAACTTCCCCGGAAATTCGGGGCAGACGGTCAAAGTCCGGGTCGAGCCGCCGCGGCGCGGCGGCTAATCGTCGCGCGCGGGCAGAGGATCAGACCTCGCCGCGCATCATCTGGCGGTAGCCGTCGGCGATAACCTGGTGGCAATGCAGCGCGAGCGCCTTGCGGTCGGGAAAATCGGTGACGTGGACTGCCGGGAAAAACCGCAATTCCGCCCGGACCTTGCCGAGCGACATGAATCCGAGCAGGTGCGGCACCAAGCCAGTATCGCCGATCCACGCGATATCGGGAAGCCGCTCGCGCGTGATCGGGATGCCGTTAAGCCGCGTGTAGGCGAGCGCGACCGGCTGGATGACGAACGCTTCACACCCCTGCCCCTCGATCGCGGCGAACAGTGCCGATTTGAACGGCAGTACGGTGACACCGTCACTGTTCGTGCCTTCAGGAAACAGGATGACGTTCTCGCCTGCCGCGAGGCGCTCGACGATCGCGTTGCGCGCGTCGCCGGTCTTCTGTCGCCGATCGCGATCGACATAGACGGTGCGGCTGAGCGTCGACAGCCAGCCGACCGGGCCCCAGCCGGCCACCTCCGACTTCGCGACGAACGCCGCCAGCATGCGGCTGCCCATGACTGGAATATCGGCCCAGCTGAGATGGTTGGCGACGAACAGGACGCCGCCGCGCCGCTCCTGCCGACCGTGGACGACGACGTGAATGCCGAGCGACCGGGTCAACGCGCGGTGGAACAGCCACGGCACGCGCGGGCGGCTTTTGGGCGAAATCCGGCGCATCGCGAGTTCGAACGGCACGAGCACCACCGCCGCGGCGCCGGTCCCGGCGAAGGTCCGCGTCCGCCCGAACCCCCGCCCGCGGACCGGCTTCGTCCTCGGCGTGTGCGCCGCGGCGACCATTATACCGGCTTGGCGATCGTCACGCCGTAGAGTTCCATCCTGTGGTCGACGAGCCGAAAGCCGAGGCGTTCGGCGATCCGGCGCTGCAGTTCCTCGAGATCAGCGTCGTGAAACTCGATCACCTGACCGCTGTCGATGTCGATCAGATGGTCGTGATGCTCGTCGCCAGCGGTTTCGTAGCGTGACCGGCCCCCCTGAAAATCATGGCGCTCGAGCACGCCATATTCCTCGAACAACCGAACCGTCCGGTACACCGTCGCGATCGAGATGCCGACGTCGATCGCGACCGACCGGCGGTGAACCTCCTCGACATCGGGGTGGTCGACCGCATCCGACAGTACGCGTGCGATCGTTCGACGCTGTTCAGTGATGCGGAGCCCCTTGGCCGCGCACAGCGCCTCGATATCGATCCTGCCGCTCATCGCGTCGTTCCCGAGGTCAAATCTGCCGCAGCTGCACCCTAGAAAGTCGGGCGGGCGGCGGCAAGCCGGAGCGTCAGCGCTTGCCGGCGACGTTGCGTTTGGTGCCGAGGCCGATCTTCATCGCGAGGTTGCGCCGTTGCGCCGCGTAGTCGGGGGCGACCATCGGATAATCGGCCGGCAACGACCATTTGGCGCGATACGCGTCGGGGGTCATGCCGTAGCGCGTCATCAGGTGGCGTTTGAGCATCTTCAGCTTCTTGCCGTCCTCGAGACAGACAATATGGTCGGGTTTGACCGATGCGCGGACTGATACGGCGGGCTCGGGCTTCGCCGTCTCGACCGGGGCGGGGCCGCCAAGGCCCGCGAGCGAGCCGAACACATTGGCGATCACGGTCGGCAGGTCGGACACCGCGACCGTGTTGTTGGCGACGTGCGAAGAGACGATGTCGGCAGTCAGCGACAATAATTCTGCGTGCGCCGCACGGAGGTCGGTCATTCTAAGCCCTTAAACTCATTATAAGATACCGCGCATATGGCGCTGCGGCCAATCTTTGACAAGAGACGCTCTGGTCGCAAACTGCTGAATTTATTCGCCCAAGTCGCAGCGCAAGGTGATCGCGTCGAAACGCGTGTCGCCGGGGCCGCGATAATAGTCGCGGCGGCGCCCAATCACCGTGAAACCTCCGCGACGGTAGAGGGCAAACGCCGGTTCATTGTCTTCGCGGACTTCGAGGAAGAGGGTTTCGGCACCTCGAGCCCGGGCATCGCGCCGGGCGAGCGCGAGCAGCGCCGACCCATACCCATTCCCGCGCGACGCCGGGGGCACACCGATCAACAACAATTCTGCCTCGGGCCCGACGCGGCGGCAGAGTGTGAAGCCGACCGGTGCGGCGTCCAGCTCAGCGAGCCGCGCCCAGGCGATGCCGGTGGCGAACGAGCCCAATAATTGCGCGGCCGACCACGCCTCGCCGAAACGCGGATCGAACGCCGCCCCCATCACCGCCATGATCGCAGCGATATCGCCTGTGTCGGCAAGGCGCAGGCTCGTCACGCGGCGACCACAGGTGCACGAAGGTAGAGCGGAATCGGCGGCACGGCGTAGCGGGCGGCGGGAAGGAGGCGAAGATCGGCGGCGCGAGGCGGCGCGGCGTCGACACAAGCCGTTCCGATAACGAGACCCGCTCCGGGTCCGGTGCCGGCGAT
>JBBSFF010000137.1:0-6134 GCA_038238995.1 Sphingomonadales bacterium | reverse complement strand
GTATCGACCAGCTCGAGGCCGGTGACGCCGAGTGGGATGTCGGTTCCCACGACCGCACCGACCTCGGCGTTCCAGATCACCTCGATCTTCGGGTTGGCGAGCAGCCGCGCCTGATTGGTCTTGTCGGCGCGCAAGTGATCGCGGCGGTGAATCAGATAGACCTTGCTGGCGAAATTGGTCAGGAACATCGCCTCCTCGACGGCAGTATTACCGCCGCCGACGACCGCGACGGTCTTGCCGCGAAAGAAAAAGCCGTCGCACGTCGCGCACGCCGACACGCCGAAGCCGCGGTACCGCGTCTCCGAAGCGAGGCCGAGCCAGCGCGCCTGCGCCCCCGTCGCGATGACGAGGGTTTCGGCGATATACCGCGTTCCCGAATCGCCCGTGGCGACGAACGGACGCCGCGACAGGTCGACGTCGGTGATGATGTCGCCGACCAACGTCGCGCCGACGTGGCGGGCTTGGTCGGCCATTCGGACCATCAGGTCGGGGCCGAGGACGCTGGTATCGCCCGGCCAATTCTCGACGTCGGTGGTGATCGTCAGCTGGCCGCCCGGCTGCAGTCCCTCGACGAGGACCGGATCGAGCGCAGCGCGCGCGGCGTAGATCGCGGCGGTGTAGCCCGCCGGACCGGAACCGATCACGAGCAGGCGGGTAACGATGTCGGGCACTCCGGGTCTCCTTGCCCCGTATGTAGCCGGTCACGGTCAAACCGCAACTAATTGCCCGTCGCCGCAACATTCTAATAGTATTCGGTGGCGGATCGTTGCACTGATTGCGCATGCACCGCTCGCGCCTCCAGCTCGATACGATCGACCGGATCATTCTCAATCACTTGCAGGGCGAAGGACGGATCACCAACGTCGACCTCGCCGAACGCGCCGGGCTGACCGCGCCGCCGTGCCTGCGGCGGGTCCGCGCGCTCGAGGACGCGGGCGTAATCCGCGGCTATCACGCCGATCTCGACCCGGAATCGATGGGCTATGGCATCACGGTGTTCGCGATGGTCAGCCTCAAGAGCCAGGCCGAGGACGAGCTGCGGGCGTTCGAGGAGCATGTTGCAACGCTGCCCGAAGTGCGTGAGTGCCACATGCTCAACGGCGAGATCGACTTTATTTTAAAGGTCGTCGCGCACGACCTGCAGGAGTTCCAGCGCTTCCTGACGCGCGAACTGACCGCGGCGCCGAATGTCGATCACGTGCGGACGTCGCTGACGATCCGGACGTCAAAGGTGCTGCCGGGGGTTCCGGTGGACGCCTGAAGCGACCGTCGATCAAGCAATAATCGCGCTTCGCGATTTGCCGCTTGATCGCGAATCGCGAAGGCCGGCCGGCGGTTCGGCGACTTTCTTCGCCGGACCCGACCGACGGCGCGGCTTTGCCGCGACGCCCCACCGTGACTTAGCGAGCCGAAAACAAGAACGACGGGCAAAGCCCGCCGCCTCCGTCGGACGGGTTCGCCGGCTCTCCGCCGCCGCCCCGCAGTCCGGTCTTGTGCGAATCTGCCGCGAAGTCCCAGATCGCAAGAGCGATCCCGATCTTCGCCGCAGCCGCGCCGCGCCTAAAACTTAAACCGTGCGCCGATGCGGATCAGGTAGAGCGACTGCGCCGAGGTCGTATTCTGCGTCGCCGCCGCCTGCGGTGCCGAATAGCGATATTGGGCGCAGGTCTGCGTCGGCAACGTATTGACGACCGCCGGGGTCGGAAGCGTCGCGTTGACGATCCCGGTCGTCGGGATCACCGCAACCGGTGTGCCCGTCGCGACCGCAACCGCGAGACACTGGACGTTGACGATCGTCGCCGTCTGCGGGAAGGCGATCTGCGTCACGCCGCCCCAGTCGTGGTTGATCAGGTTCGGCAGGTTCTCGATGTCACCGAACAACGTGATGCGCGACTTGCCGACGAACGTCGGGATTTCCTGTTCGACGTGGAGGTCGATGCGGGTGTTGGCGCGCGACCGGGCGATGTTCTTCGGTGCGATGAGGCCACGATACTTGCTCAGCTTGGTCGAGTTGATCAGCGTATCGAGCGCCGCCTGCGTTGTCGCCGAGTCGTAGCTGACGAGCGGGTCGGTGGTGCTCGTGGGTACATAGAGCAGATAGCGGTTACTATTGCCGGTCGTGCCGAACACCGGCGACCGGCCCGCGCCGTTGTCCTGCATCGTAAAGCTGTACGGGCGGCCCGCGCGTGTTTCGCCGAACAGCTGTACGACCGTGCGATAATCGCGGAAGAAGGCGTGGTCGTAGCCGACGTTATACTTAAACTGCCACTTCGTCTGGTCGGAGCTTGTACCGTACGCGGCCTGGTTCGGGTCGTTCGCGGCCTGCGCGTTGTAGAGCGAGCTGGCAACCGACGATGTCGCGTTCGAGACGTCCTTGACATCCTGATAGGTATAGCTGCCCGACAGCGACAGGCCCCAGTCGAATTCCTTGTCGAAGCGGACGACCGCAATGTGGCTGCGCCCGAGCGGCGTGTTGCCGATCGAGATGTCGGTGTTGGTGTCGGCGGTCTGCACGCCGGCACCCGGGGTCGGGCGGAACGTGTAGCGCGGGCGACCGTCGGGCAGCACGCCGTTGCGGATCGAGCGCAGGTCGGTGAACGTGACGTTCTCAATCGTCTTCGAATACAGGTAGTCTACCCCGAAGTTGATGCCGAAGAACTTGTAATCCGCCGACAAGGTCAGGCGCTTGTACGACGGCAGCTTGAAGCGCGGGTCGACCGAGGCGGTCGGCGCGGTCAGCAACGAAGCGACGTTGGTCGTCAGGTAGGTGTTGACCGCCGGGTTGATCGTCGTCCCGCTGACGCCGTTGAGCGCGCCGGTGCAGACGGCGGCAGTCGCGGGCGTGTTATACGGCGCGGCGCAGGCGGTGGTCACACCGCCGACGGCGGTCGTGCGGATGACCGCCGAAATACGGTTCTGCACCGCGCCGGTGTTCGAGTAGGAGTTGGAGAAGTAGATATCGGGGGTGCCGCCGGCGAAGATGCCGCCGCCGCCGCGGATGTCGAGATTGTTGATGCCCTTGTAATCGAAGCTCAGCCGCGGCTGGACCGAGTAGAGCCCGCCGAAGCCCTTGGCGTTCGAGAAGCCGTTGCGGTTGACGAAGTTCTGGTTGACCGTGATCGGGTTGTACGCCTCGTCGAGGTCGACACGCGCCCCGTACGTCACCCGCAGGTCGGGGCTGATCTTCCAGTCATCCTGCAGCCCGAAGGTGTAGGTCCCGTACTTGAAGCTCGCGCTCGTGCTGTTCGGATCGAGGTTGAGCGCGTTCTGATAGTCGAATTGGCTTGCATTCTTCGCCTGGAAATCGGCGATCGAGTCGAAGTAATAGGCACCTGCGCTATACTGCAAGAAGGCGTTCGTCGTGCGGTTCTCGACATACTGGACAAGCCCCTTGAACGCATGGTTGCCCGCCTGATAGCGAATCAGGAACGACCCGTCATAAGTATCGGTGAACAACGCGTTCGTCTGGCGGCTGATGTCGGGCCCGAAATAGATTGCGGGAACGCCTGCACCGCACGTCGTCGGCGTATCGACCGTGGTGCCGATCGTTGTGCCGGTGACCGGCGCGGTGCAGACCTTGAACTGCGCGAAGCCGCGGCCCAGCTCGGGGTTCTGGCCGCGGGTATAGGCCTTGTAGACGAAGCGGGTTTCGGTCGAGAACTTGTCGGTCCAGTCCGAATTGAGCTGGATGATCCCGGTACGAAGCAGTTCAGTTAGCTTATAGTCGTTCGAAGCGAGACTGATCGCGGGACCGGCGTTTGCAGTCGGTGCGCTTGTGTTGTTACCCGTCGACGACGTCCCCGAATTCACGAGGCTGTCGAGCGCGTCGTACGAGTTGATGTACGAGAACGACAGCTTCTGCCGGTCGGAGATGTTCGCATCGAGCTTGACGACGAATTTTTCGTCGATGTTGTTCGTGATCGGCAGGATGCCGCCGGTGTCGTAGCCATAGACGCTTTTGGCGATCGCCTGGACGTTGCTGACGATCGCGTCGGTCAGGCCGGGAATCTGCGCGCTGGTGCTGACCGACAACGGACGCGGATCGGTGTTGCGCTCGTACGCGCCCATGAAGAAGATCTTGTCACGGATGATCGGCCCCGAGACGGTGACGCCGTAGGTCTCGCTCTTGTAGGGCACGTTCGGGACGATGATCGTGCCGATCTGATGGCCCTGCAGCTTGTTGGTGCTCTGCGAGTAGAAGCCGTTGACGTGAAAGGAGTTGGTCCCCGAGAGCAGCTGCGAATCGATGACGCCGCCCTGGAAATTCGACTGACGGATGTCGAACGGCGCCACCGAAACCGACACCTGCGCGATGGCATCGAACGGCACCGGGCCACGGCGCGTCGGGCTCGCGTCAGGGTTGAGACCGAAGGTATCGCCGACCTGCGCGCCGTTGATCGTGAAGCGGTTAAAGCGCGGGTTGACGCCGGCAAACGACACCGCGCGGCTGTTCGTCAGGTCGATCGTCGCGAACGGCGACCGGCGCTCGATGTCGCGGATGTCGCGGTTGACCGAGGCGACCTTGCTGATCTCGACCTGGCTGAGCGTCGTCGCCGGCCCGTCGGTCGCGACACCGGCGCGCTTGATCGCCGACGCGCTGACGACGATGTCGGCCCCGGCGGCACCACCCGCGACGTCGATTGGCAGGTCGTACGGCTGGCCGACTTCGGTGAAGATGTCGGTGATTGTCGAGTTGCCCGAGATGCTGGCGACGTCGACCTTGTACGGCCCGCCCGAGCGCAGACCGCTCGCAGTGAACGATCCCGACGAATCGGTCGCGGCACGGGTGACGGTGCCCGACGGCAGGTTGGTCACGGTGATCTGCGCGTTGTTGACCGGCACGCCGGCGGCGGTGACCGTTCCGCGGATGATCGCGGTGGTTTCCTGCGCGCTGACCGACGAGGCGATGACCATCGCCGCAAGCGAGGCGCCCGCAAAATACCTACGCATTGTTCAGCTCCTGAAAATGACCCCGGATTGACAGTTTATGAACCGCCGAATCGCTGAGCCCCTTCTGGCGCGGATATGTGACGCTTCCACGACAATTCGTAATGGGTCGGGGGGGTCACGACGGCAATTCAGCGGGATGTGGCGGCGCGGCAACAGTCCGACCGGTAGGTAGAACGTGGGCGATGACGGGCTCGAACCGCCGACATCCTCCGTGTAAAGGAAGCGCTCTACCAACTGAGCTAATCGCCCGCGCGCCAGATTCTAGCTGCTCGATCGCCGGTTGTCATCGGCCCGATAGATCGACGATAACCTTAACGCGAAACGGGAAAACGTGAACCATGATCCAACGGCTGTTCATCGATCATCCGCGCAGTGTCGGCGAGGGCTACTTCGATCACATGCGCGCAAGCCTGACGGTCGGCGGGCGGTTGCTGGCGGCGGCGGCTGGCTGCTTCGTCCATGCGATCGTCCCGGGCTGGTGTACGACGACGGGCAGCAGCGCGATCCTCAAGCTGCACGGCGAAGTCTATCCGCGCCGCTTCGACCAGCCGACATTATGACGATCGACGCGCCAGCGATGGACCCGGGCGAACTTGGCTTCAGCCCCGAGCGGCTCGCGCGGATCGAGACGTTCTTCGACGAGCGCTATATCGCTCCGGGTAAACTCGCCGGGGCGTCGGTCGCCGTCTCGCGTTTCGGCGAGCCCGCCTATTCGTGCATCCTTGGTCACGCCGACGTCGAACGCGCCGTCCCGCTCGCCGCCGATACGATCTTCCGCATCTATTCGATGACCAAGCCGCTGACGTCGGTTGCGTTCATGATGCTCGTCGAGGAGGGCAAGGTCGCGCTTGACGATCCGGTGCATCGCTACATTCCGGCGTGGCGCGGCCTCGGCGTCTTTGCCGGGGGGACGCGCGCGACCGGCTTCGCGACGACGCCGACGTCGGGACCGATGCGGATCGTCGACCTGCTCCGCCACACCAGCGGGCTGACCTACGGCTTCCAAATGCGGACCAACGTCGACGCCGCGTACCGCCAGGCGAAGATCGGCGAAATCGAGAAGGCCGGAACGCTCGACAGCTTCATCGCCGACCTCGCGCATCTTCCGCTCGAGTTCTCGCCTGGAACCGCCTGGAATTATTCGGTCGCGACCGACGTGCTCGGCTATCTGATCGGGGTGATCT
>JBBSFF010000136.1:0-6207 GCA_038238995.1 Sphingomonadales bacterium | reverse complement strand
CGCGCGTCTGCCAGCCGGGTCCCGTCCCGCGCAATTGCTCGACGGTGCTGGCATCAAGGCGGATTTTCACCTCGACCTTGGGCGCGTCGAGTTTCGGACGCCCGCGCCGCGATGGCTGCATCCCCGACAGGAAGGCGGCATCGAGCACAGGGTTGTCGTCGTGGATCGTCGGATCAAACTTTTCCATGGAAATACCTTGCCTCGTGCCTTTCCCCCGGACGCAGGCTGATTGCCCGGACCGCGTCGTCGTCGGACCCTTCCGTGAAGATCAGCACGAACGGCGAATCGTCGATACGCCCGATGGCGACGAAGCGAACCTCGCCATAGTCGAACCGGTCATCCTCGCGCTCGAGTGCCGTTTCCCAGTCGAAACCCTCCGCCGCGCGTAAGGAAATTCCGTGCTTGCGGAGGTTGGTCTCATCCTTTTCCGGATCGAACTCGATTCTCACGGTAATTTATGTGCACCCATAAATCCGGCTCTGCAAGGACGAATGAAAGGCCAACCGCTGAGGGTAACGCCGCGTTGTGGGCCGAGAACTCGCCTCCGCGTTGTCCTGCCGCTTAACTGGCGTTAGTCAGACATCTCCCGCGCGCCCGCCGCGCCTGCACGCGAGCCCAGTCAATGACCCGCACCCTCTACGGCTACTGGCGCTCGTCCGCCTCGTACCGCGTCCGCATCGCGCTCGGCTTAAAGGGCCTCGCTTACGACCAGATCGCGATCAACCTTGCGCAGGGGGCGCAGGCGGGGATCGGGTTCAAGCTGCTCAACCCACAGGGGTTCGTGCCGTATCTGATCGACGGCGACGCCGGGCTCAACCAGAGCCTCGCGATCGTCGAATATCTCGACGAGGTCTACCCCGAACCGCCGCTGCTCCCCGCCGATCCGCTTGCCCGCGCGCGGGTGCGCGGGGTGGCGCTGCAGATCGCGTGCGACATCCACCCGCTCAACAACCTGCGCGTGCTCAACTACCTCAAGGGGCCGCTCGCGCAGCCGCAGGAGGCGGTCGACACGTGGTACCGCCACTGGGTCGAGACCGGTTTCGAAGCGCTCGAGGAACTCGCCGAGGTCGCGACGGGGGCGTATCTGTTCGGCGACACGGTGACGCTCGCCGATATCTGCCTCGTGCCGCAGATGTGGAACGCCCGGCGTTTGCAGGCCGACATCGCGCGCTTCCCGAAGCTGTCGGCGATCGATGTGCGGCTGAATGCGCTCCCCGCCGTCGCCGCCGCCCGTCCCGAACGCCAGCCCGATGCGGTGAAATAGCGCGAGGGGGCTTCGACCGAAACGCCACCCTGTCATTCCGGCGAAGGCCGGGATTACACAGAAAGGAGAGGTTCTTTGCTGCCGGGATGATGCGACACGGTTGACCGGTTCGGTCCCGCCGCCTAGCCCCGCGGCCATGAACTTCCAGTCCGATAACGCCGCCGGCGTCTGCCCCGAAGTCCTCGCCGCGGTCGTCGCGGCGAGTGTCGCAACCTCCGCCGCGTACGACGCGGATGCATGGACCACGCGCCTCGACGGCGTCTATTCGGACGTGTTCGGCACGGCGTGCGCCGTGCTGCCGGTGTCGACCGGCTCCGCCGCCAATGCCCTCGCGCTCGCCGCAATGGTGCCGTCGTACGGCGCGGTCGCGTGTTACGCGGAGGCGCATATCCACGTCGACGAATGCGGTGCGCCCGAATTCTTCACCGGCGGCGCGAAGCTGCTGCTGTGCGCGGGCGACGACGGCAAGCTGACCCCGGCGTCGATCGCCGCGAGCCTCGGCGCGCATCGCGGCGGGGTCCATCAGGTCCAGCTAAGCGCGCTGTCGCTGACGCAGGCGACCGAGTGCGGCACCGTCTACACGCCCGGCGAGGTCGCGGCGCTGGCCGCCTATGCGAAGTCGCGCGGCTGGAAGGTGCATATGGACGGCGCGCGCTTCGCCAACGCGCTGGTCGCTTTGGGCTGCCACCCCGGCGACCTCACGTGGCGCGCCGGGGTCGACATCCTCAGCCTCGGCGCGATCAAGAACGGCGGGATGTCCGCCGAAGCGATGGTGATCTTCGACCCGACGCTCGTCGACGACATCCGCTTCCGCCGCAAGCGCGCCGGGCAGATGCCGAGCAAGGGCCGCTTCAACGCCGCACAGCTCCTCGCCTATGTCGAGACCGATGCGTGGCGGCGGAACGCGGCAGTCGCCAACGCCGGGGCCGCGCGGCTTGCGGCGGCGGTGTCGGCGGGCGCGGTGTATCCGGTGCAGGCGAACGAGGTGTTCGTCGACCTCGGGGTCGGCGGCGCGGCGCGCCTGCGCGACGCCGGGTTCCTGTTCTACGATTGGGCCGATCCCGCCGATCACATCGCGCGCTTCGTCGTCGCGTGGGACACGCCCGCCGCCGACATCGACGCGCTCGCGGCCGCCGTCGCGGGCCTTGCCTGACGCGATGACGACGCGGCATTCCGAATCGGCGGCCGGCGGCTCGCTGTTGGCGTTCGCACTGATCTCGTTGATCTGGGGCTCGACGTGGCTGGTAATCAAGGGTCAGCTTGGCGTCGTCCCGCCGCCGTGGTCGGTCGCGTACCGCTTCGCGATGGCCTGCGCGTTGATGGCGACGCTGACGCTCGTCACCGGGGGGTCGCTCCGCTTCGACCGCCGCGCGCATGCGTTCGCCGCGCTCGCCGGCTGCGCGCAGTTCGCCTTCAACTTCAACCTCGTCTACGCCGCCGAGCGCGACGTCACGTCCGGGCTGATCGCGATGGTTTTCGCGCTGCTCGTGGTGCCGAATGCGCTGCTGTCGGCGATCTTCCTCAAGTCGCCCGTGGCGCCGCGCTTCGTCGTCGGCGCGGGGATCGGCATCGCCGGGCTCGCGCTTGTCTTCGCCAACGACCTGCGCGATCCCGCCGCGCTCGGTGCGACGGGGGAGGGACTGTTGCTCACCGTCGCGGCGGTGCTGTCGGCGTCGATCGCCAACGTCATGCAGGGCGGCGGCTTCGCCCGCTCGCTGGCGCCGTTCCCGACCCTGACGTGGATGATGTTCTATGGGGTGCTGATCGATATCGGCTTCGCCGTCGCCACCGCAGGGCCGCCGGTGTTCGACCCGCGACCCGAATATTGGGCGGGTCTCGCGTACCTCGCGGTCGCGGCGTCGGCGGTCGCCTTCACCGTCTATTACCGGCTGATCCGGCGGATCGGCGCGGGTCCGGCGGCGTATACGGGGGTGGTCGTGCCGATCGTCGCGATGACGCTGTCGACCATATTCGAAGGCTATCGATGGACGGTCACCGGCGCGATCGGCGCGGCGTTCGCACTGCTCGGTCTTGCCGTCGCGCTCGGTAGCCGACGGCGGCCCGTGCCGCTGGCGGTCGACGGATAACGCTGTCCTACACGGCACGTGGCGGAGTAGCATATCCGGCTTGAGTCGACGCTTAGTTGCCGACTTCGCTCGTTCTCATTGTCGCGATCCGGTGTCGTCGCCGGGAAACGCAAGTGAAATCACTCGCGTTTTGCCTGACCATAAGACCGTCGTATAGGAATTGGCGCACGACAACAGGTCGCTTCGTGCGAAGTTAGCGAACTTCCGGGCAGTGGCGCGCGGCAGGGGGACGAAAAAGCCGGTCGTCGTGCGAAGTTTGGTGACTTTCACAACCCCGTCAGGCAGGCGCGGAGCCCGCGGCGATAGTCGGGATAGGCGAGCGTCACGCCGAGCTCGCGGCCGATCTTGCCCGCCGCGACCTGCCGCGACTCGGCATAGAAGCCGCGCGCCATCGGTGACAGGGTCGCGGTCGCGAGCGCTTCGAGCGGCGGATAGGCGACGCCCAGAAGGTCGCAGGCGTATTCGATCACCGTCGCCCCCGGCGCGGGCTCGGCGTCGGCGACGTTGAACACGCCGGGACCGCCGCGGTCGAACGACGCCGCGACGCACCGCCCAATGTCGTCGACATGGATGCGGCTGAAGCGGTGACCGGGCGCGTCGATCCGCTGCGCGGTGCCGCCGCGGACGCGGTCGATCGCCGAGCGACCGGGGCCGTAGATGCCCGGCAGGCGGAAGACGCGAACGTCGTTGCGCAGCGCCTGCCACGCGAGGTCGGCGGCGACGCGCGCGCTGCGGCGGCCCGCGCCGACCGGGCTCGCCTCGTCGACCCACGCGCCGCTGGCGTCGCCGTAGACCCCGGTCGACGACAGATAGCCGATCCAGTGCGCCGGAGCCGTTGCGAGGCGCGCGCTGTAGCGGATGAGGACCGGATCGGCGTCGTCGGCCGGTGGGACCGACGACAGGATGTGGGTCGCCGCGCCGATCGCGGCGGCGACCGCGTCGCTGTCGAAGGCGAGCACGGCGCCATCGGCGCGACGCCGCGTTGCGGTCACCTGCCATCCCTTGACGCGGAGCCGATCGGCGAGCCGCGCAGTAGTGTAGCCGAGGCCGAAGATCAGCAGGTGCATCGCGGCGCTGTACCGGGCGAGACGCCGCTTAACAAACCCGGCGCCGACGCCTACCACGCCATACTCGCGAGGAACTGCCGATGCTCGATGCCCCGATTGCGCCACCCACGATCCGCCTCGCCGGCTATGCCGCCCCCGACTGGCTGGTGCCGACGGTCGCACTGCGCTTCGAACTCGACGCCGCGCGAACGCGGGTTCACGCCCGGTTGACGGTCGAGCGCAACGGCGCGCATGCCCGGCCGCTCGTCCTCGACGGCGAAGCGCTGATTTTGATCGCGGTCAACGTCGACGGTGTCCCAGTCGCGGCGGCGGTCACCGACGGCACGCTGACCCTCGCGATCGACGCCGACGCCGCCGTCGTCGACACGATCGTCGAGATCGAACCGGCGACGAACACCGTGCTGATGGGGCTCTACGCCAGCGGCGGCAAGCTGTGCACTCAGTGCGAGGCGGAGGGGTTCCGCCGCATCACGCTCTTCCCCGACCGCCCCGACGTCCTGTCGCGCTACACCGTCAGGCTCGAGGCCGACGCGGCGCAGTACCCGATCCTGTTGTCGAACGGCGACCGTGGCGCGGCGGGCGCGCTCGATGGTGGGCGACACTTCGCCGAATGGACCGACCCGTGGCCGAAACCGGCGTATCTGTTTGCCGTCGTCGCCGGTGACCTCGGCGCGCTGCGCGACAGCTTCGTCACCGCGTCGGGGCGCGAGGTCGCGCTGGCGATCTGGGCCGACCCCGCCGACCTACCGCGCTGCGGCCACGCGATGGCGGCGCTCAAGGCGTCGTTCCGCTGGGACGAGGTCAACTACGGGCGCGAATACGACTTGAGCGAATTCAACATCGTCGCGGTGTCCGACTTCAACGCCGGGGCGATGGAGAACAAGGGCCTCAACATCTTCAACTCGAAGTACATCATGGCCGACCAGGAGACCGCAACCGACGCCGACTTCGACGCGGTCGCGGCGGTCGTCGCGCACGAGTATTTCCACAACTGGACCGGCAACCGCGTCACTTGCCGCGACTGGTTCCAGCTATCGCTCAAGGAAGGCTTGACGGTCTTCCGCGACCAGCAATTCTCGGCCGATCAGGGGTCGACGGCGGTCAACCGGATCAACGACGTCCGGATGCTGCGCGGCGCGCAATTCCCCGAAGACGCCGGGCCGCTCGCGCACCCGATCCGTCCCGACGCGTATATCGAGATCGGCAATTTCTACACCTCGACCGTCTACAACAAGGGGGCCGAGGTCATACGGATGCTCGCGACGCTGCTCGGCGCGGCGGCGTTCCGCGCGGGGACCGATCTGTATTTCGATCGCTTCGACGGGCAGGCGGTGACGACCGACGACTGGCTGGCGGCGATGGCCGACGCGTCGGGGCGCGACCTCGGCTCGTTCCGCGAATGGTATAATCAGGCGGGCACCCCGCGGATCGCAGCGCATCTCGACCACGATGCCGCCGCCGGGGTGGCGACGTTGCGGCTGGCACAGTCGGTCCCGGCGACACCCGGGCAGCCGGTCAAGGTGCCGATGGCCATGCCGTTCCGCGTCGCGCTGTTCGGGCGCGACAGCGGGCAGCGGCTCGGCGACGAGCGTGTGGTCGATATCGACGGCGCGGCCAGCGTGCGCTTCGATAGGGTAACCGAAGCCCCGGTTGCGTCGCTAAACCGGGGCTTTTCGGCGCCGGTCATCGTCGACATGGTCCAGTCGCGCGCCGACCTCGCCTTCCTCGCGGCACACGACGACGATCCGTTCGCGCGGTGGGAGGCGACGCAGCGGCTCGCGCATGATGT
>JBBSFF010000135.1:0-6227 GCA_038238995.1 Sphingomonadales bacterium | reverse complement strand
GGAGCAGCCGAAGAAATACGCCTTTTTCGGCGACGCGCCGTACGCTGCGAGGATCGCTTTCGCCGCGTCGGTCGTCGTCTTGACCGCGCGGGTGCCGAAATCGATCACCTTCTCGGGATGGCCAAGCGCCCAGCTCGCACTCTGGTTGTTGGCATCCTGGTGCCCGTCGTCGGTGCCGGCGACGGCATAGCCCTTGGCGAGGCCGAGCAGCATCGTCGAATACGGGATCTGCCCGGCGAAGCCACCGTTGCCGACCTGGAGGAAGCGCCCGTTCCACCCCGCCCCCTCGGGGATCAGCACCTCGAATCGGATATCCGAATCGGTCGTCGGGTGCGCCGCGCCTTCGACCCGGCACAGCGCGAACGGCAGTTTGGCGGTGGGCGCGAAGGGCAGCGGGGTACCGGCGGCGATCGTTGTCGCGCGCGTTTCGGTCCGGTCGGCGTGGAAGGCGGCGAGGCCATCGCAGCCGGCGGCGGCGGCGGGCGCGGCGGCAAGTGCCAGCGGGACGACAAGCAGGTATTTCGGATGCATGGCATTCTCCCCGGGTTATTTGCGGCGAGGATGCCAAAGGATTGTGACGGGGGAAAGTCGTTTGATCGGCGGAGCGTCGCGGCAAAGCCGCGCCATCGGACGGGTTCGGGCGGGGTCGCACCCGCTCCGCCCGCCGCGCTACGCGGCCAGAGGATCTGTAAGCCGGGTTCTGTCCGGGGTGTCGCCACCCGTGGACGGTCATTCCTCTAGGACCGGCATTGCTGACGGCCTCAAGCAACCAACCCGGACGACTGGGCCGGTTCCTGCCCTGCAAGCGAACTTGCGCGCCGTCCCTATTCGGTCTTGCTCCCGGTGGGGTTTACCTTGCCGCTCACGTTGCCGCTCGCGCGGTGCGCTCTTACCGCACCCTTTCAGCCTTGCCGGGCCGAAGCCCGGCGGTCTCCTCTCTGTGGCACTATCCCTGGGGTCGCCCCCGCCGGGGGTTACCCGGCACCGTCGTTCCGTGGAGCCCGGACTTTCCTCCCCCGCCTTGCGGCAGCGGCGACCGTCCAATCCTCTGGCCTGCGCAGGCGTCTAGGCGCGACTCGCGTGCTTGCCAAGCCATGCCGCCCGGTTCACAGCAGCGCCGTCTTTCGCGGAGGTCGAATGCGTCGCGCCGTTATCATCATGCTGTTCGCCGCGCTCGCCGGATGTACCACCGTCCGAAAGACCCTCGGCACCTACAAGGACAGCGCCGACAAGGGCGTGACGGTCGGCGACCGCGGCCGTCGCGGCGGCACGACCCCGCCGAACTCGGTCGCCGAAAACACCGACCCCGGCGACGCACCGAGGCGCAAGAAAGGCAAGAAGGCCAAGCCGCTCGACCTCCCCGCTGGGCTTGGCGGCGACAAGGAACACCGCGCCTACACCGGCGACGCCCCGCCGAAATTGCTCGACATCGCGCCGCGGTAGCCTGCCCGGCTCCGATTACGCGACGCGCTTCGTCACCTCGGCATAGGCGGCGTTGATCGCCGCCATCCGCGCTTCGGCGACACGGAGGAATTCGGGTGGAGTGCCCGCCGCCATGTGCCGGTCGGGGTGGTACGTCTTGACCAGCCCGCGGTACGCCGTGCGGACCTCGGCGATCGAGGCGTCGGCGGTGACGCCGAGAACGACGAACGGATCGTCGACCGCCGGGGCGATGTGCCGCGCGCGGATACGGGCATAAGCGGCGGCGTCGAAGCCAAGCCGGTCGGCGACCGTGCTCAGATATTCGAGCTCGCCCGGATGGACCCCGTCGGTCACCGCGATCAACAGCAGCGCTTCGAGCAGGTCCTCGAGCACCGGCGTCCCGGGACCGAGCAGCGTCGCCGCCTGGCTGGCGTAGGCCTCGAACCCCGCCGTCGACCCCTGCGCCATCCGGTAGAAGCGCGTCGCGTTGGCGCGCTCGCCTTCGGGCACACGAAACAAGCGTTCGAAGGTGGCGAACTCGGTCGCGCTGGCATCCCCGTCGGCGCGCGCCATCTTCGCCGCGAGTGCGATCGCGGCGATGGTGAAGGCGACCTGCCGCCGTTCGGGCGTCGGCGCGCGGAGGTTGGCGAGGTCGGCGGCGCTGCCCGCCGCGCCTCCGGCCAGCGCGCCGAGCGGCCCCCCGAGCAACAGCCCGACTCCGGTACCGAGGAGCGTTCGCCAGATTCCCATACCGCTCCTTCCCCGCCAGAGTTGACGCCCCACCATGATAGGCGATTAATCACGAGTGCGTCAGCGGGATAATGCCGCGGTGCAGCGGGGAGTCGAAGATCATGCCAAGCGTCGTCATCGTCGGAGCCAGCCGTGGCATCGGACGCGAACTCGTTCGTCAATATCTGGGTGACGGATGGACCGTCGTCGCGACCGCGCGCGCCCCCGACCAGGTCGCCGAACTCGCCGCCGCCGGCGCGAGCGCGTTTCACGCCGACACGACCGACGAGGCGTCGCTGACCGCGCTGGCGGGCGAACGCGCCGCGGCCGGGGCTCGCGCTTACCCGGCCTACACCCCGGCAGGGGGGGCGGGCCCGGGGCTGGCCGCGGCGGCCCCGGGGCCGCACGATCTGCTGATCATCAATGCCGGCGTCGGCGCGCGCGAATTCACGCTGGCGACAATCGAAGAGGCCAAATGGACCGAAGTCATGGCGGTCAATGCGCTCGGCCCGATGCTCGCGGCGCGTGCGCTCGGGCCGACGGTGCGCGACGGCGGGACGATCGTTGCGCTGTCGTCGACGCTCGGGTCGATCGGGGCGAACAGCGGCGGCGGGCTGTACACCTACCGGATGTCGAAAGCGGCGCTCAACGCCGGGCTCAAGACGCTGTCGATCGAACTCAAGCAGCGCGAGATCGCCGTCGCAGCGCTCCACCCGGGCTGGGTCAAGACCGACATGGGCGGTGCCGGGGCCGAGCTCGGGGTCGACGACTCGGTCACCGGGCTGCGAGCGGTGATCGCCGGCCTGACCCCGGCGCGGACCGGCGCCTTCCTCGATTATCGCGGCAACGTGCTGCCATGGTAATCAAGCCGGACGCCGCGCGGTCCCGGGATGACGCCGATCAGCCCGACCCGTGCATGGATGTAACCCGCGAGCGCGGCGCGCGCGATCTCGACCGGAACTCCGGCGAACGCCGCCGCGATCGATGGGTCGAGCCGAGTCTTTGCGCAGTCGAGCGTCACGCCGCCGTCGTCGACCGTGACCGTGCCGCCGCCGGGCGCCGCCTCCCCCGCTGTCATTCCCAGCCCGAGGAGGATGGCGACGTGCGCGGGGTCGCTCGTCGTCGCCTGCCATTCGAGCAACACGCCGGGACGCGTCGCGACCCACGCCGCGAGCAGGCCCGGCCCCGACGCAGCATCGCTCGGCGGCGCGAGGATGAACCGATGGAGCCGGAGCGACGCGATCGCCGCCGCCGCGCCGTCGGCGATCAACGCGCGAAGCTCGTCGTCGCCGTCTTCAAGCATCTCGATGCCGGTGGCGACCGCGCCGAGCGGTCCGGCGAGATCGTGCGCCAGGCGCATTGCGACGAGTGCGGCGAGATCGGTCATCGCTGAACCACTCCGGTGAAGACCGCCGCGACCGCGAACAGCCCGAGCGCGATCGCCGTGCCCTTGTTGAGGGTGACGAGGTGTCCGTCAGTGATCCGCCCGCGCAGTCGCCGCGCGACTGCGGTCACGCCAAGCCACCACAGCATTGAGCCGGTGAAGGTGCCGGCGACGACCATCGCCGCGTTAATCCGATGCTCGGGCGAATCGTGGCCGATCCCGGTGAAGCCGACCGCGCCGAACGCGCCGATGAAGAACAGGATCGTTGCCGGGTTGGTCAGCGTCAGCGACAGCGTCGCCAGCGCCATCCGCAGCGCCGATGCCTGATCCTCGTCGCGCAATTTCGGTGTCGCCCGCCAGATGACCGCCGCGAAGGCGAGCATGATCAGCCCGCCGCCGAGCCGAATCGCGAGTTCGTGATCGGCAAGCAGCCGGGTCACTGCGCTGACCCCGAACGCAGCCGCCGCCGCGAACAGCGAGTCGCCGAGCGCGCCGCCCGCGCCGAGCAGCAGCGCGCCCGCGGTGTGCGCGGTCAGCGTCCGCTGGATGACGAGCAGGTTGACCGGACCGACCGGGGCCGCCGACGCGATGCCGATCAGCGCTCCCATCGGGAAATACCATGTCGACACCAAGCTCACGCTTCGATCTCGCGCAGTCCGAGCGCGATCAGTCGCCCGTCGGTGGTCTGGGTCAGTTCGAATTCGAGCCGCTGCCCGGTTTCGAGCATCCCGAACGGCGAGCGCGCGACCGCCGAGATATGGACGAAGACGTCGCGCGGCCCGCTGTCGGGGCAGATGAAGCCGAACCCCTTGCGCGCGTCGAACCATTTGACCGCGCCGGTGGCCATTCAGGCGGCGACGAGGTCGAGCGCGGCGAAGCGGCCGTGCACCGCGCCGTCGGGCACGACCCGCCACGCCGTCACCGCATCGTCCGCGACGATCAGCCAGACCTTGCCGTCCTCGACCGCGCGCGCGGCGTCGGTCGGCGACGGTCGGCCCTCGCCGTTCGGATGCGAATGATACCAGCCGACCACCTGCCGCCCCTGCCCGCGCGCCGTCCGGTAGGCGGCGAGCAACGCCGCCGGGTCGATCTCGAACGCGCGCGCCGGGTGTGCCGCGACATTCGCCGCCCGCTCGGCCCGATCGATCGCGGTCGAACTGCCGAACAGGATGCCGCACGCCTCGTTCGGCGCTTCGGCGTGCGCATGATCGACGATCGCCGCCAGCGCTGTGCTTGCAATCGCGATGTTCATCCCGACATCGGCTAAGCGATGGGGGATGAAATGTCGACAGTGGCGGTTACCGTACCGTCCGCGATGACGGGCTGGCGGATCGACCGCGCGCTCGCCGTTTTGATCCCGACGATGTCGCGCGAGCGGCTGAAGGCGCTGATCGGCGCGGGCGCGGTCACCGGTGCCAACGGCGCTCATCAGCGCGACCCGGCGCGCAAGGTCACCCCCGGTGACGCGCTGACCGTCGTCGTGCCTCCCGCGACGACCCCCGACGCATTAGCGCAGGATATCCCGCTGACGATCGTCTTCGAGGACGACCACCTCCTTGTCGTCGACAAGCCCGCCGGGCTCGTCGTTCACCCCGCCGCCGGCAACCTCGACGGGACGATGGTCAACGCGCTGCTTCACCATTGCGCCGGGCGGCTGTCGGGCATCGGCGGCGTCGCGCGCCCCGGGATCGTCCACCGCATCGACAAGGACACGTCGGGGTTGCTCGTCGTCGCCAAGACCGACCCGGCGCACGAGGCGCTGTCGCGGCAATTCGCGGCGCATACCGTCGAGCGCGTCTATGTCGCCGTCGTCGACGGGCAGCCGATCCCCGCCGCCGGGACCGTCACCGGCGCGCTCGCCCGCTCGTCGGCCAACCGCCAGAAAATGGCGATCGTCGCTGAAGGTCGGGGCAAGCATGCCGTGACACATTATCGCACTGTAACGCCGCTCGCCGACGCGGCGAAGATCGAATGTCGGCTGGAAACGGGAAGGACGCACCAGATCAGGGTTCACATGGCGTCGATCGGCCATCCGCTGCTCGGCGATCCGGCGTACGGGCGGACGCGGACCCCGCACCGGGTCGTTCTGGCCGAGCTTGGCTTTGCCCGCCAGGCACTTCACGCGGCGACGCTGGGGTTCGTTCATCCGGTCACCCAAGAAAAACTTTCGTTCCATTCCGACCTGCCCCGCGATATAGTGGACTTAATCGGTCGTCTTTCATTCTGACGCGACCGGCAAGGGAGCCTTATGGCCACGACGAAGAACCTGCCTGCCAAGACCTCGATCCCTACGATGGGCGGCGAGGCCGGATTGAACCGCTATCTGTCCGAAATCCGTAAATTTCCGCTGCTCGCGCCCGAGCAGGAATATATGCTCGCCAAACGCTGGGCCGAGCATCAGGACCCCGACGCCGCCGCCAAGCTGGTGACGAGCCACCTCCGCCTCGTCGCCAAGATCGCGATGGGCTACCGCGGCTATGGCCTGCCGGTCGCCGAGCTGATTTCGGAGGGCAACATCGGGCTGATGCAGGGCGTCAAGAAGTTCGACGCCGAGCGCGGGTTCCGCCTTGCGACCTACGCGATGTGGTGGATCCGCGCCTCGATCCAGGTATTCATCATGCGGTCGTGGTGCCTCGTCAAGATCGGCACGACGGCGAACCAGAAGAAGCTGTTCTTCAACCTCCGCCGGATG
>JBBSFF010000134.1:0-6231 GCA_038238995.1 Sphingomonadales bacterium | reverse complement strand
GCGTCAACATAGCAGGTCGGACGGCGCTAGCCATCCCGATGATACGGATGCCCCGCCAACAGCGATGTCGCACGATAGAGTTGTTCGGCGAGCATCGCCCGGACGAGCAGATGCGGCCACGTCGCCGGGCCGAACGACAGCAGCGAGCCCGCCGTAGCCCGGGCTGCGTCGCCATGCCCGTCGGCGGGGCCGATGACGAAGCGCGCTTCGCGCATGCCGTTGTCGCGCCACGCTGCCAGCCGGTCGGCGAGCGCGCGCGAGGTCAGCGTCGGGCCGCGCTCGTCGAGCAGGATCGTGACGGCGGGCGTCGGCAGATCGGGCGGCTTGCCGCTACCGGCATCGCTCAGCTCGGTCAGCGTCAGCGGCCATGCGATGCGTTTGAGGTACCGATCGACAAGCGTCGCCTCGGGCCCACGCCCGATCCGTCCGTACGCGACGATGTGGAGGCGCATCGGCCAACGCCGTTAAGTATCGCCCTCGCCGTCGTCGAACGAGTCCTCGGTGCCGAGCGACGCCGTGTCGAGCGGCGTCGCATCGGGGACCGAATCGACGACCGCGACCTTCGGCGGCGCGCGGCGGTCGCTCGTCGAGCCGCTTGGCCCGTCGAACGCCCACATCTTCTCGAGGTTGTAAAAGGTCCGGACCTCGGGACGGAACAGGTGGACGATGACGTCCTGCGCATCGATCAGCACCCAGTCGGCGGCGGGCAGGCCCTCGATCCGGACGCTCCGCCCGAGTTCGGTCTTGGCGCGCTCGGCGATCTTCGCCGCAATCGACGCGACCTGCCGGGTCGACCGCCCGCTGGCGATGACCATATGGTCGGCGATCGACGTCTTGCCGGCGAGCGGAATTGACACGACCTCGACTGCCTGGTCGTCCTCGAGGGTCGACATCACGAGCGCGTGGAGCGCCAGCACCGCGGGGTCGTTCGCCGCGACCGCGCGCGGCATCGCGGCGGTCGTCAAAGCCGTCCGGGGAATGGCGGCGGAAGTCAAAGCCAAGTCAAAATCCTCATCATCGGGAAGCCCGGCCGGGATCGGCCCAGTTCGGGTGGGCACGCCGGATCGCTGTCGCCGACAGCGGGCTCATCCTGATGTCGAGAACGACGATCGCCGGAAGCCTCCATTCGCGCCAGCGCCGCGCGGCCGCCGAAGCGTGTCGCCAGCGCCTGAACCACGCCATCGCTGGCGCCGTCAAAGCACCGCCCATATAGCCCGGACGCGCGAAAACCGCAATCGGCACGCAGCGGGCCAGCGCGCGCCACCGCGACCAGTGATCGAACCCCGCGAGATTGTCGGCCCCCATCAGCCAGATGAAGCGGACGTTAGGATACCGACGGATGAGCGCGGCGACGGTATCGACCGCGTACCGCGTGCCGAGCCGCAGTTCGAGATCGGTGACATGGATGCGTGGGTGCCGCGCCGTGCGGATCGCAGCCGTGACGCGGGCGTCGATCGAAGCCATCTCGGCGGTCGTCTTAAGCGGGTTCTGCGGACTGACGAGCCACCACACCTCGTCGAGCGCAAGCAGGCGGAGCGCCTCGACGCTGATGTGGCGGTGTCCGGCGTGCGCCGGGTTGAACGACCCGCCGAGGAGCCCGACGGTTTTCATCGCCAGTCCTCAGCGCCGTGGCGAACGCGCACGATGTCGATCGTCGCGCGACTGAAGCGGTAGATGATGAGGTAGGGCGTTCCCGCGACGAGGCTCTTGCGCAGCCCCGTTGCAAACGGTGCGCCGGTCGTCGGAAAGTCGCCGAGCCAGTCGGCCTTGGCTTCAATGGCACCGACGATGCGAAGGGCGAGATCGACGTCGATAACGCGGTAGAAGGTGAAGGCGCGATCCAGCTCGCGGCGGGCACCGGATGCCCAGCGGACCTGCCGCACTAAGCTCGGTCTCGGCGCACCACGCGTTCCGCCGCGACCTCGGCGTGCATCGCGGCGATATCCTCCCTGATCACGGCGTGGTCGACCCAGCGTCCGTTGTCGAGATCGTCGAGCCCGGCCTGAATGAGTGCACGCTCGGTCGGATCGAGCCCGTCGAGGTGGACCGGCTCGCTATCGTCGATGACAACTTCCTTCGCTTCGCTCGCCATCGTCAGCCTCCGCGGACCTGTCCGGTCCCCCGAACGACGTTCTTATACGTCGTCAGCCCTTCGAGCGCCACGGGGCCGCGCGCGTGGAGGCGCCCAGTGGCGATGCCGATCTCCGCCCCAAAGCCAAATTCGCCGCCGTCGGCGAATTGGGTCGAGGCATTGACGAGAACGATCGCGCTGTCGACCGCGGCGACGAATCGCTCGGCGGTGGCAGCATCTTCGGTGACGATCGCGTCGGTGTGCTGCGAGCCGTGCGCGGCGATATGCGCGGCAGCTCCCGTGACGCCGTCAACCAATGTCACCGCAGCGACCGCATCGAGATATTCGGTGTCCCAGTCCTCGGGCTTCGCCTCGACGAGCCGGGGGTCGAGCGACATTAAGTCGCCCGACGCACGAACCTCGCACCCGGCATCGAGCAGCGCCGCGATCAATCCCGCCGGGTCGGGATAGGCGCGGTCGATCAGCAGCGTCTCCATCGCCCCGCAGACGCCCGTCCGCCGCAGCTTGGCGTCGAAGACGATCGCGCGCGCCATCGCCGGGTCGGCGGCGGCATCGACGTAGACGTGGTTGTTGCCGTCGAGATGCGCCAGCACCGGCACCCGCGCCTCGGCGAGCACGCGCGCGACGAGCTCCTTGCCGCCGCGCGGAATGATGACATCGATCAGCCCATGCGCGGCGAGCATCGCGCCGACAAGCGCGCGGTCGGGCGAGGCGACACGCTGGATCGCCGCCGCCGGAAGTCCCGCCGCGACGACGCCTGCGACGAGCGCCGCATGGATCACCGCGGTCGATGCCGTCGCTTCGGACCCGCCGCGCAGGATGACGGCGTTGCCGGCCATCAGGCACAGCGCCCCGGCGTCGGCGGTGACGTTCGGGCGGCTCTCGTAGATGATCCCGACGACGCCCAATGGCACGCGGACGCGCTCGAACTTCAGCCCGTTCGGGGTCTCCCATGCGGCGATCACCGCGCCGACCGGGTCGGGCAGCGCAGCGACCGAATCGAGCCCCGCCGCCATCGCCTCGACCCGACCGGCATCAAGGAACAGCCGGTCGCGGAGCGCGGGCGATAGGCCGGTCGCCGCGACCATGTCGTCGGCGTTCGCCGCGAGGATCGCCGCCGCCCCCCCGCGAACCGCCGCTGCCGCGCCGCGGACCGCCGCCGCCTTAACCGCGGTCGGGGTCCGCGCCAGCACCGCAGCCGCCGCGCGCGCCGCCGCGCCCATCTCGGCCATCGTCGCGTCCGGCGTCACAGCAGCACCAGATGGTCGCGGTGGATCAGCGCCGCGCGCGGCGCATAGCCGAGGAGCGCGCCCTGCGCCTCGTTGCGCTGCCCGACGATCAACGCGGCGTCGGCGGCGTCATACGCGACGAGCCCGCGCGCGACCGCGCCGGCCGGGCCGACGACCTCGACGACGTCGCCGCGCTCAAAGCGGCCTTCGACGCGCGTCGCCCCCGCCGCGAGCAGGCTGCGCCCCTCGGCCAACGCCGCAACCGCCCCGGCGTCGACGATGATCCGTCCTGCCACCGTCAACCGCCCGGCGAGCCACGCCTTCCGTGCCCGCGCCGCCGGACCCGCGACGAAGACCGTGCCGTGACCCGTCGCGGCGAAGCGCGCGAGCGGGCGATCGACCCGCCCATCGACGATCGCGAGATGAATCCCCGCCGCGAGCGCGATCTTTGCGGCCGTGAGCTTCGCCGCCATACCACCGGTGCCGATCCCCGACCCCGACGCGTCGCTCGCCATCGCCTCGATCTCGGGCCCGATCGCCTCGACCGTCGGGATCAGCGTTGCGGCAGGCTCGCGCCGAGGGTCGCCCGAATACAGCCCGTCGATGTCGGACAGCAAGATCACCGCCGCAGCGCCGGCGGCCTGCGCGGCGCGCGCCGCCAGCCGGTCGTTGTCGCCGAAGCGGATTTCGGCGGTGGCGACGCTGTCGTTCTCGTTCAGCACCGGCACGACGCCGAGTGTCAGCAGTCGGTCGAGCGTCGCCGCAACGTTCAGATACCGCCGCCGATCCTCGAGATCACCGAGCGTCAGCAGGATCTGCGCCGCCTGGATATCGTGGCGCGCCAGCAATTCGGCGTAGCACGACGCGAGCATGATCTGCCCGGTCGCCGCCGCGGCCTGCGCATCTTCGAGGCTCGCCCGTCCGCGTCTGGGCAGGCCAAGCCGCGTCGCCCCGAGCGCGATCGCCCCCGACGTGACGACCGCGATCTGCTGCCCGGCGGCGCGCCGCTCGGCGATGTCGGTAAGGACGCCCGCGAGCCAGTTGCGCCGAACCGCACCATCGTCGCCGACGAGCAGCGATGAGCCGATCTTGACCACGAGCCGGGCGCACTGCGCAGGCGCGAAGCGCGCGACGCGGGGGTCGCCGGTGGCGGCCGCTAGACCGGCGTCCACGCCTTGTCCCTCGCCGCCGCCAGTGCCGGGGCCTTCGCCTTGCCGACCGCCTCGACGAGCCGGTCGAGCACCGCGTCCATCCCGTCGCGCGTCGCGCCCGACAGCACGAATACCGGCTTGCCGCTGGCTTTTTCGAGCGCTTTCTTCTTCTTCGCCAACACCTTGGGCTCGACGAGGTCGCTCTTGTTGAGCGCGATGATCTCGTCCTTCGCCTCGAGCCCCGCGCCGTACGCATCGAGTTCGTCGCGGACGATTTCGTACGATTCGACCGGGTCGCGCTCGTTCGCATCGACCAGATGGATGAGGATCCGGCACCGCTCGATGTGTCCAAGGAAGCGATCGCCGATGCCGACGCCGTCGGCGGCCCCGGCGATCAGCCCGGGGATGTCGGCGAGGACGAATTCCTGTCCCTTGTGCCCGACGACGCCGAGTTGGGGTTTCAAGGTAGTGAACGGATACGCCCCGACCTTGGCGTGCGCGTTGGTGACCGCGTTGAGCAGGGTCGACTTGCCCGCGTTCGGCATCCCGAGCAACCCGGCATCGGCGATCAGCTTGAGGCGCAGCCAGACCCACGCCTCGGCAAAGTCACCGCCGGGTTCGAATTCGCGCGGGGCGCGGTTGGTCGAGGTCTTGAAGAACGCATTGCCCTTGCCGCCCTCGCCGCCGCGCAGCAGGACGATCCGCTGCCCGACCTGCGTGAAGTCGGCGAGCAGAGTTTGGTCGTCGTCGTCGTCGATGATCTGCGTGCCGACCGGCACCTTGATGACGAGGTCGTCAGATCCGGCGCCAGTGCGGTCGCGGCCCATGCCGTGCTGGCCACGCCCGGCCTTGAAATGCTGCGAATAGCGGAAGTCGATCAGCGTATTGAGCCCGGCGACGCTCTCGAAGATCACGTCGCCGCCACGCCCGCCGTCGCCGCCATCAGGGCCGCCGTATTCGACGAACTTCTCGCGCCGGAACGACACCGCGCCGTCACCGCCCGCACCCGAGCGGAGGTAAATCTTGGCTTGGTCGAGGAACTTCATCGGCGGGCTTCTATACTATTCCGGGGCGATGCGCGCCCGGAAGGCCCGCGAGAATTATTCGGCGGCGATTGCCATCGGTGCCGGACGTGGGTCGACGCTGACGTACTTGCGGTCGAGCTTGCCCGAATGGAACACGACGACACCCTCGGCGGTGGCGAACAATGTGTGGTCCTTGCCGAGCCCGACGTTGCGGCCCGGATAGACGCGGGTGCCGCGCTGGCGGATGATGATGCAGCCGCCGGTGACTTCCTGGCCGCCGAAGCGCTTGACGCCGAGACGACGCCCCGCCGAGTCGCGACCGTTGCGGGACGAGCCGCCTGCTTTCTTATGTGCCATGCTCTATACTCTCGCTTAGCCGACGCTGACGATCTTGAGCACCGTCAACTGCTGACGGTGGCCGTTCTTGCGGCGGTAGTTGTGACGGCGGCGCTTCTTGAAGATGATGACCTTGTCACCTTTGGTCTGCGCGACGATCTCGGCGGTGACGCCGCCCGCGGTCAGCGCGCCCGCATCGCCGAGCATCAGCGTCTCGAGCGTGACGGTGTCGCCCGCCTCGCCGTCGAGCTTCTCGACGATGATCTTGTCGTCGGCGGCAACCCGATACTGCTTGCCGCCCGTGCGCACTACCGCGAACATGTTCTTGAACCTTGGCCGAATCGAAAAGCGCACGGGTCCGCCGGTAAGGGCGGGCGTACGGGAAGCGGGGTGCTAAG
>JBBSFF010000133.1:0-6232 GCA_038238995.1 Sphingomonadales bacterium | reverse complement strand
GCGCGCTTCACCGACTGGGCGCGGCGGCCGCTCAACGACCGGCAGATCGACTATGCGATCGGCGACGTCACCTATCTCGCGCAGCTGTTCCCGAAGATGGTCGACAAGTTGCGCAAGACCGGGCGCGGCGCGTGGCTCGACGACGAGATGGCGCGCGTTTGCGACCCTGCGACCTACGCCAACGACCCCGAAACCGCGTGGCTGCGGCTGCGCGTGCCGAGCCGCAAGCCCGAGGTGCTCGGGCGGCTCAAGGCGCTCGCCGCGTGGCGCGAGCGCGAGGCGAAGTCGAAGGACGTCCCGCGTGGGCGCATCGTCAAGGACGAGACGCTCGGCGATCTGGCGGCGACCGCGCCGAAGTCGCAGGCCGACCTCGGCAAGGTCCGCGGCCTGTCGGCGGCATGGGGGTCGAACGACATCGGGCGGCGGCTGATGGCGGCGCTCGACGCGGCCGAGCCGATGGCGGCCGGCGACATGCCGACGCGCGAAATCGCACGCCCGGGCCTGTCGACCGAGGGCGCGCTGATCGCCGACCTGCTCAAGCTGCTGCTGAAGATCCGCGCCAAGGAAGCGAATGTCGCGCCGAAGCTGATCGCGCGCGGCGACGAACTCGACGCGATCGCCGCCGGGGTCCGCGACGGGCTGCCGGTGCTCGGCGGGTGGCGGTTCGACGTCTTCGGCAAGGATGCGCTGGCGCTGATCGACGGGCAACTGGGGTTTACGGTCAAGGCCGGACGGCTGACGATGACCTCGACGGCGGGGGTGTAGGCCAGCGATCGTTTCGTCGAGTGCGACCGAGTTCCGGATCGCGGGGGCGCGACCGCCGCTCACCCGAACCGATGCGCCGCCTCGTACTCCATCGATGTCGCGAGCAGCTTCAGCCGCCGCGCGACCGCCTCGCCGTACAGCGGGGCATCGCGCGCCGCGAGCGTCAGCGTCAACACGCCGTCGGCGGCGGTCAGGCGGCTCGCTTGCAGCGCCACCGCCGTGCCCCCGGTCAACCGCTGGCCGAGCCGCAGCGCCAGGCCCCAGCGGCGCGCGGTGGCGAGGCTCGCAGGCTCGGCAAGGCGACCGAGCAGCGTCGCCGCCTCGCCCGACGGCACCCCGCCGAAACACGCGACGAGCGCGGCGGCGAGCAACGCCCGCTCGCGCGCGTCGATTGCGACCCAGTTGCCGTGGAGCGCGACATCGAGCCCGCGTTCGGGGCGGAAATCGGGGTGCGCGCGCCAGGCGACGTCGCTGAGCAGGCACGTCGCCAGCCGGAGCCGCCGCATCGCCGGTAATTCATCGCCGGCGAACAGCCCGTCCATCCACGCCATCAGCATGTCGCCGTGTTCGGGGAAGCGCCCCTGCCGCGCCCCTTCGTCGCGCGCGGCGGCGATCAGCGGATCCTCGGCCTGGAGCGCTGACGACATCCGTTCGTACAGCAGCCCCTCGCGCAGGCCGTAGGCGCTGGCGACGATCGTGCTGCTGCCGAGCCGCTTGACCACCGCGCCGAGCAGCAGCGCCGCGCCGGGCAGCGACGGCAGCCGCGAGGTCGAGATCGCGGTGACGTCCTTCAGCGTCTTCGGGTCGATCCGCGCGAGCGAACGCACCAGCCGGTCGGGCGCGCCCGGATCCATCGTATACTGGTGAATCACCGGCAGCGGATAGTCGTGGAGATGGATGTGGAGCTGGACGAGCGCGCGCCACGATCCGCCGACCATGTAGAACGGCTTGCCCGCGCCCTTCGCCGCCCAGTCGACCTTGTCGAGCCCGGCGGCGATGAACGGACGCAGCGCGCGCGCTCCCCGCTTGCGCACCGCGTCGAGCCGGAGCGCGCCGATCGGCAGCGAGATGCGGTCGTGCGCCTGCCCGCCCGCAACGCGGATCAGTTCGAGGCTGCCGCCGCCGAGGTCGCCGACGATGCCGTCGGCGGCGGGGATGCCGGCGATCACGCCCATCGCCGCGCCGCGCGCCTCCGCCTCGCCGTCGATCACCTCGATCGTCAGCCCGCAGCGGTCGGCGACGACGTCGATGAAGCGCTGCGCATTGCGCGCCTCGCGGACGGCGGCGGTGGCGACGATGCGCAGGTCGGTCACCCCCATATCGGTGGCGAGGTGCGCGAAGCGCGCGAGCGCGGTCACCGCGAGCCGCATCGACCCGTCGCTCAGCCGCCCGTCGTTGGCGATGCCGCGCCCGAGCCCGGCCATCACCTTTTCGTTGAAGATCACCGCCGGGGTCCGGTTACGCCCCTGATAGACAACGAGCCGGACCGAGTTCGAACCGATATCGATGATGCCGCTAAGGTCGTTGTCGGGCAGCGCCGCCGGGGCCTTGGGCCGCGACCACGGCAGGACGAGGCTCATTCGGCGTCCCGCGGATCGAGATCGCTGTCGGCGACGTACAAATCGCTGTCGAGCATCAGCCGCGGGACCATCTCGTTCCCGCGCAGCGCGGCACCGCGCCCCGACAACGATGGATTGGTCATGAAATAGCGGTGCAGGTTGAACGCCTCGTGCGCGCCGCGAACGAGCCTGGTGTAGATGCCGTCGGGGCCGAGCGTCCACGACTGCTCGGTGTCCTTGAGGTTGGCGAGCATGACCTGATCGAGCACCTGCGCGTGGACCGTCGGGTTCTCGATCGGCACCAGCACCTCGACGCGCCGGTCGAGATTGCGCGGCATCCAGTCGGCCGAGCTGATGAACAGCTTGGCTTCGGGGCTCGGCAGCGGCTGGCCGTTGGCGAAGGCGAGGATGCGGCTGTGTTCGAGAAAACGCCCGATGACCGACCGGACGCGGATGTTGTCCGACACGCCGGGCACGCCGGGGCGCAGGCAGCAGATGCCGCGGATAATCAGGTCGATCTCGACCCCGGCGGCGCTTGCATCGTACAGCTTCTCGATGATCGCCGGGTCGACGAGGCTGTTGAGCTTGAGCCAGATCGCCGCCGGACGCCCGGCGCGCGCGTTGTCGATCTCGCCGTCGATCAGCCCGTACAGCTTGGCGCGCATCGTCAGCGGCGACATGCCGAGCTTTGCCAGCCGAGTCGGCTGGACGTAGCCGGTGATGTAGTTGAGCACCTGTGCCGCGTCGCGCGCGAGCACCGGGTCGGCGGTGAAGAACGACAGGTCGGTGTAGATCCGCGCCGTTACCGGGTGGTAGTTGCCAGTGCCGAAATGGACGTAGGTGCGCAGTTCGCCGCTCTCGCGCCGGACGACCATCGACAGCTTGGCGTGCGTTTTCCATTCGACGAAGCCGTAGACGACCTGGACCCCGGCGCGTTCGAGCGCCGCCGCCCACATCAGATTCTGCTCCTCGTCGAAGCGCGCCTTCAATTCGACGACGGCGGTGACCGACTTGCCCGCCTCCGCCGCGTCGATCAGCGCGCGAACGATCGGCGAGTTCTTGCCGGCGCGGTACAGGGTCTGCTTGATCGCGATGACGTCGGGGTCGAGCGCCGCCTGCCGCAGGAACGCGAGCACAACCTCGAAGCTTTCGTACGGGTGGTGGACGACGAGGTCCTTGTCGCGGATCGCGGCGAAGCAATCGCCGCCGTGTTCGCGGATACGCTCGGGGAAACGCGGGGTGTACGGTTCGAACTTGAGGTCGGGGCGGTCCTCGTCGACAAGCACACCCAGATCGGCGATGCCGAGGATGCCGGTGACGACGGTGACGTCGCGCTCGCCAACGTGGAGCGCGTCGCGGACGAGCGCGTGCAGCCCGGGCGGGGTCGCGGCCTCGATCTTGAGGCGGATGACCTCGCCGCGCCGCCGTCGCTTGATCGCGCTCTGATAGTAGCGGACGAGGTCCTCGGCCTCCTCCTCGATCTCGATGTCCGAATCGCGGATGACGCGGAACGCGCCGTCGCCGAGGAGTTCGTAGCCGGGGAACAGTTGGTCGAAAAACAGCCGGATCGTGTTCTCGAGGCTGATGAAGCGCGCCGTCCGCCCCGGCAGGCGGGTAAAACGCGGCAGCATCGACGGCAGCATCAGCAGCGCGCGCAGGATCTCGTCGTCCGAATTGCGCCGGAGTTCGAGGATCAGGCTGAAGCCCTTGTTCGGGATGAACGGGAACGGGTGTGCGGGATCGATCGCCTGCGGCGTCAGGACGGGGAAGACCTGTTCGAGGAAATGGCGTTCGAGCCACGCGCTGTCGTCGGCCCCCAGGTCACCCGCCTTGAGCACGTGGAAATCGACCCCCGCCAGCCGCCGCCGGAGTTCGCCCCAAGCACGCTGCTGATCGTCCATCAGCCGGTCGGCGGTCGCCGCGATCGCCGCGAGCTGCTCGGCCGGGGTCGCGCCTTCGGGCGAGCGCGTCTCGATTCCGGCGTTGACCTGCCCGCGGAGCCCCGCCACGCGGACCATGTAGAATTCGTCGAGGTTGTTGCCCGAGATCGACAGGAATCGCAGCCGTTCGAGCAGCGGATGGTTCGGGTTCGCCGCCTCGTCGAGCACGCGCTCGTTGAACGACAGCCACGATAGTTCGCGGTTGAAATAGCGCTCGGTGTCGGCGACACCGTCGACGACGGGGCCGGGTTTGGCGCGGACGGCGGGGCGCAGGGCGATGGCGGTGTCCATGCCGACCGTCTACCCCGAAGTCGGCGACAGGTCGATGCTGGCGGGCGCGTCGACCCAGTCGAACTGCGCGTCGAGCACCTCGCGCGCGAGCGGGATCGTGACATCGCGGCGCGTCGCGAGGGCAAGCGCCTCGATCGCCGCGACGGTGGCGGCGGCGGCGGCGAAGCTGCGCTCGATCCGCAGCCCGACGAAGCCGATGACCGCCGGATCGACCCGGACCCCGCGGTCGGCGAACTGCTTGGCGATGACGGCGGCGAGGAGCGCGTCGTCGGGCTCGGCGATGACGAGCGTCGGCGTCGCCGCGAGGCGCGAGGCGAGGTCGGGCAGGCGCACCCAGGTTCGCGGCAGCGCGCGCGCGGTAATCAGCAGCGGTGCGGTGGCGCTGGCGGCGTTCCACGCATGAAACAGCGCGACATCGTCCCCGCGCCGGTCGCCGTCGTCGATCAGCGTCGCGCCGTGGCGAGCCGCAAAAATCCGCCCGAGATGCGTCTTGCCCGACCCCGGCGGCCCGACGAGCAACGACCGCGCGGCGGGTGGCCCCGACAGCCACGCGACGGCGTCGGCGTTCGCCGCGGCGATGACGAAGTCGGCCTGCCCCTGCCCGCTGGCGTACGACAGCGGCAGCGGCAGCTGCGGGGCTAGCGGCGGGTCGACCGGCACCAAAACTCACTCAGCCCGTCATCCACGTGCACGCGGGGATGACGGGTGGAAGGACAGCCGCACCGCTTCACCAGCTAGTTCGGCGCGAGCGGATCGCGCGGGCGCGGACGCGGCGGCGGCGGGGCGGCGGGCGCGGTAAGCGGGGCTGCATCGGGCTCGGCGACCGCCTCGGCGGCGTTGAGTTCGGCGGCGGTCAGCGGCGCGGCGACGACCGGGTCGCCCGCCACCTTGCGTCGCAACAGCACGCCTGCCCCGTCGGGAGCGAGCCGCAACCCGCGCTGGTCGAGCCGGTAGGCGAGAATCTCGACCGACTCGCTGTGGCGAATGACGATCCGCGACGTCGCGCCGAGCGACAGGCTGACCAGCCCGACCCCGGTGACCGTTGGCGTGCCACGCACCGCCGCCTCGATTGCCGCCCACGACTTCGCGTCGGCGGTGACGACGCTCGCCTCGACCCCGCCGTCGACCCCCGTCGCCTCCGCCGCGGCGCCGATGAACGGCGACGACCCGATCAGCGGTTCGAGTTCGACCGTCAGCCCCTTCTCGGTCGTCAGCAGCCCGGCCTGAAGCGCGCGGATGTAGATCGCGTCGACCTGCCGGACCGCATCGTCGAGCATCGCGTCGACGCCGGCGGCGGTCGCGGTACGCACCATCGTCCGCCCGAGTTCGGTGGCGTCGGGGCCGTGGCGCGCGATGACCGTCGCCGCGACCGGCCCGCCGGGATAGCTTCGCGTTAGCCACAGTTCGGCGGTGACGACGTCGGCAGCCTTGAAGCGGCTGAGAATATTGCGCCACAGCACCCGGTCGGCGCGATGGCTCTGGTAGGCGGTGAGGACGACGTTGTCGCCCGCGCTCGCCGCCGGGATGACGTAGTCGAGCGCGCTCGCGGCGTCGCGGAACCGCAGCCAGGCGGCTAGCCACGGCGTCTTTGCCTGATACACCGTCCGCGAGCCGCCCTCGATCGTCACCGGCAACAGCAGCATCGGCGGCGGCGCCCCGCCGAGCGCGCCGCCAAGG